>CAMLNK010000434.1 GCA_946481035.1 uncultured Dyadobacter sp.
CGTGATCAGTTTTACATTCTTGAAGCTGATTTTGTCGGCATCGGTGAGTTCCACGCCGGTTTCAGCGGAGAGTACCAGATTCTCCATTTTGATATTGCGGACCGGCATTTCCGGCAGGCCGCGCACGAACACACCCTTTGTAGCGCCATTGCAAACGATGTTTTCAAAAACCATATCCTTGAAAACCGGTGTGCCTTCATTCACCACCGGGCGCATATCGCGCTCGCCATCCGTAGCGAATTTGACGAAATAATAGAGGTCGAAAAAGATCGCTTCCTGCTTGATATCCTTCATATTGATATTTCGCGCATAAATCTTCTCCACTACGCCGCCACGCCCGCGCACCGACTTGAAACGCAAGCCTTTATCAGTACCCATGAATGTGCATTGCTCCACGAAAATATTCCGTGCGCCGCCGCTCATTTCACTCCCTACCACAAACCCGCCATGGCCCTGGTACACGATATTGTTGCGGATTATGCCGTTTTCGGTCGGAATGCCGCGTTTACGGCCTTCTTCGTCCTTGCCGGATTTAATGCAAATCGCATCGTCGCCGACGTCGAGCACGCAGCCTTCGATGAGGAAATTTTTGCAGGATTCGATGTCCATGCCGTCGCCATTATGCGCATATTCGGGATTTTTGACACGTACATTACGAATCGTCAGGTCCTGGACCATGAGCGGGTGCAGGCACCAGGCAGCCGAGTTCTGGAAAGTAACGCCTTCCAGCAAAACCCTTTTGCAGTTATTGAAAACCACCAGATTCGGTCGCAGAAAATCTTTGATGTCTGTAAAATCCGCAGGCTTTTTCCCGCCCGTCAGCAGCATACTTTTGTTCTCGACACTGGCTTTTTTGAACTGCTCGCTCGGGTACCAAACTTTCCCGTCGTCTTTCAGTACGCCGCCCGATTCGATTTTCTCCTTCCATTGCGGCTCGGTGAGCTGGGTTTTGTTGACAGCCCGCCACACATCGCCATTACCATCGACAATGCCTTTACCGGTAATGGCCACATTTTCAAGGTCTTTTCCGGAAATGGGCGACTCATTCCGCGCAGCAGCTTTTCCCTCGTAAAATCCTTCGGTAATAGCATATTGCGACTTATCCGTCGTGAAAAGCAGCAACGAACCTTCCTGCAAATGCAGGTTTACATTGCTTTTCATCACCACGGGGCCGGTTATCCAGAGCCCGGCAGGTACCAGCACCACGCCGCCGCCTTTTTTGCTGCAACTTTCAATAGCCTGGTTAATGGCTTTGGTGTTCAGCGTGTGACCGTCGGCGGAGGCGCCGAATGCGGTAATGCGCACGGTATCCTTGCGGAAAACCGGTTGCTGGATTTTCGGCAGGTTCGACCAGCTGTATGCTTCCTGAGCGGATGCATCGGATGTGCAAATGCCCTGGAAAGCCAATGCGGCCAGTGCCAATGCTGCAATTCGTGTTTTGTAAGTCATAGCAAAAGCGTCTTCCTGCTTTTCGGGCAGGAAGACATTTAAAATGGATTATTGATAACCGGCATTCTGTTTAAACTCGCTCTTATTCACTACCGCATCCAGCTGCGTTTGCGGGATCGGGCGGACGGTGTGGTGTTCCTGGATATTGACTGCATTGTCAGGTGCATACTTCTTCACGCGCTCCACGAGCTTGCCTGTCCGTTTCAGGTCGAACCAGCGGAGCTGCTCGCCCGCAAGCTCACGTGCACGCTCGTCGAGGATAAAATCCAGGGTAATGTCGGCCGCTTTCACCTGCATGGCCGCTGCCTTGCCGGGCTTGGCGGCGCGGGTGCGCACCACATTCACATACTCCGCTGCTTTGGCGAGGTCGCCGGTTTGCATGGCGGCCTCGGCGGCGATGAGGTATACTTCCGCCAGCCTGATCACGAACACGTCACGCGCGCTTTGCGCCTCGTTCAGGCTCGCGCGGGTAGGGTCCATGAATTTGGACAGGGTAGGGTAGCGCAGGTTGTCTTTCACGGTCCCGTCGGCAAGGTAAATGTCGGCGCGGTCGTAAGTCTGGTATTTTTTGGAAGCCTCCACCGCGTCGGCAATGTCGAGTTTCGTACAATACACCGCGGTGTCGCCTTTGGCAATGCCCGCCGGAAGTGTATTTGAGTTGGCATACCACGACTCCATGAAGCTACCTTCATAACGTGCGTCGTCGGCTGAGAAAAGATCGAGCAGGAAGCGGGTAGGCATGTAGCGGTTGAACGGACGGCCGTTGGTAATGTCGCGGGTCATGCCCGGGCGGTCGTCGTACTTCATCAGGAAAAGCAAATGCGCATTGTTGCTGCCTCGGCTGTGGCCGTACGGGTTGAATGTCGAGTTCGCGAGATCGTTCAATGCGAGGTTGGCCGAGTAATCCACGGTGTAGATCACCTCTTTGGATTTTAGATTGCTCATTTTCCAGAGATCGGCGTAGCTGGCTTCCAGTTTATAGCCATAATTTCCGTCCAAAACCGCCTTCGCCATTTCCAAAGCTTCCTTGTTCATGCCCCTGGTGAGGTACATTCTCGCCAGAAACGCTTGCGCAGCACCTTTGGTAACCCGGCCATATTGCGGCTGGGTAGCAGGCAGGTTATTGACGGCAATTTTGAGGTCTTCGAAAATCTGGTTGTAAAAAGTCTCCACCGGCGTTTTGTTCGCGGTGGTCACGATCCCATTGGTTTCAGTGGTCGTGAAATGCACGCCGCCCCAGGTTTCGACGATATGCCAGTAGTAAAATGCACGCAAAAAGCGCAGCTCACCCTCGCGCACGGGGCGTAATGCCGCCGAAAGCCCCGCCTGTTCGATACGGTTGATGCCGCCGTTGCAAAGGTTGATGGCCGCGTAAAACTCCCGCCATTCGTTGGTAAGGGCCGCATTGCTGCCTTGGAGGTTCAGGTATTGGGTCAAATCACGGTATACCTCGCCGGCGCCGCTCGTCCAGATGTCGGTGCCTGTTTCGGCGATATTATAGCCCTCTTCCTTGCCATACCACCACCGCTGGTAGGAGTAGGCGGCATTGACGAGCGTTTCAAAGCCCTCGGGTGTGGTATAAACGGTCTCGGAGGTCAGGCCCGAGGGGTTATATTCTTCCAAAGTATTCTCACAGGCGAACAGCCCCATAAGGGAAACCGCTATAAACCCTGTTTTCAATAGTTGTGATCTCATTGTTTCTGACTGGTTTAAAGGGTTACAGGTTCACATTCAGGCCAAAAACGAACAGTTTCGTCATCGGGAAATTCTCCGATCCGCCGCGTTCGGGGTCGTAATCGAGCTTGGTGAATGTCGCCAGGTTCTTGGCCGTCGCGTAAATGCGCAAGCCGCGGATGATCTTCCAGTTGAACTTATCCACCGGCAGATTGTACGCGAGCGTCACGTTACGGATACGTGCGTACGAAGCATTGCGGTAACCCAATGTCGAAAGGTATTTAAGCCCTGCATTCTTGTTCGGGCGCGGGTATTCGTTGGTCGGGTTTTCCGGCGTCCAGTAATCGAGGCCGGCGGTGCTGTTACCCACGCCCTGCTGGTCGAAACGGGCATAGCGGTCCGAATTGATCATCGATCCGATGCGGGCGTAAATCATGAAATTCAAATCGAAACCCTTGAACTTGATGGTGTTATCCAAGCCGCCGCTCCATTTCGGACGGGGAGTGCCAAGGATCACCCGGTCGTTCACAGCGTCGATCTTGCCGTCGCCATTCTGGTCTTTTACCCTGATTTCACCCGGTAACTGCGTGGGCGACATGGCCTTGGCCTGCTCGGCCTCGGAAGTTTGCCAGATGCCGAGCTTCTCATAGTCGTAGAAAACGCTGATCGGGCTGCCGATAAACCAGCCATTGCCGATGTCGTTGCCTTCGGTCACGAGTTCGGTAATCTGCTCTTTGTTTTTCGTAAATGTGAGGCTTGAATTCCAGGTAAAATCGGCCGTACGGACGTTGGTACTTCCCAGCACGACTTCAATACCCCGGTTACGGGTTTTACCGATGTTCTGCTTCACGGTTGTCACGCCGGTGGTAGGAGGCAGGCCGCGGTCGAGGAGCAGGTCGGAGGTGCGGGTATCATAATAATCGACCGAACCATTGATGCGGCCGTCGAACAGCCCGAAATCGAGACCCAGGTTTTGGGTAGCCGAAAGTTCCCAACCCAGTGCCGCATTACCGACATTGCGGGAGAAAGTGTAGGCCGGATAAGCCACCTCGTCAAAGCCGAATGCAATGCGGGTCAGCGTGGTCTGCGTCGCGTAAGGGCCGGAGGGGTCGTTACCCGCGATACCATAGCTCACGCGCAGTTTCAGGTCGCTGAGTTTTTTGACATTCTTCATAAAACCCTCATCGATGATCCGCCATGCAAATGCAGCCGACGGGAAGAACGTCCATTTGTTGCCCGGAGCAAGTTTGGAAGAACCATCCTTGCGGGCGGTCAATGTGAGCAAATAGCGGTCTTTAAACCCATAATTCACACGCGCAGCGAACGATACGAGGTTGTTTTTGGAATAGGCCGAATTGATTTTAATCTCCTCCGTAGCACTGCCGAGCGAGTAAAAAAGCTGTGAAGGGATCAGTTGGTTCACGCCCGATGCCGAGGCATTGTCCGAAACGGTAGCAAGCGAGCTCCCGATACCGGTGAACGTGAAGCTATGTTGTTCAAAAGCCTTTTGGTAAGTCACAACGTTCTCCCAGTTGATAGTCCGGCCATTGGATACATTATAGGTAGCCAGTGATTTTCCGGTCAGCGAGCGGTCGATCGACTTCGGCGACGAATATGCCCCGTTGCGTGTGTTCGACAAATTCGCACCGAGCGTACTGCGGAATGTGAGGCCTTTCAAAGGCGTGATTTCGACATAACCGTTCGTCAATGTGCGGGTAGTCAGGATATTGTTGTTAAAAACACCCGGTTGCTCGTCAGATAGCGGGTTGGCG
>CAMLNK010000435.1 GCA_946481035.1 uncultured Dyadobacter sp.
ATTGGGGCATAATTTCAGGAATAGGGTTTTATATCGGGTGTCAGATGCCTTTGCTTAGTTCCAGCATGCGCGCTACGGAATCGTAAGCTTTAAGACGGATATCCTCCGGTACAAAGATCTCCGGCTGTTCGTAATACAGCGCATTATAGACCTTTTCGAGGGTATTCATTTTCATATACGGGCATTCGGAACAAGCACAGGTATTGTTATCGGAGCCGGGAGCCGGGATCAGCTTTTTGTCAGGCACCGATTGTTTCATTTTATGCAAAATACCCGCCTCGGTAGCGACGATGAATTTGTCGTGACTCGATTCTTTCACAAATTTCAAAAGGCCGGTCGTCGAGCTTACAAAATCCGCCTGCTTCAAAATATCCTCCTTGCATTCCGGGTGGGCGATCAGCAATGCGTCCGGGTTTTCGGCACGAAGCTGCGCCAGTTTCTCCCGTGAAATATCGATGTGCACAATGCAGGCGCCATCCCAAAGTACCATGTCGCGGCCCGTTTTGTGTGCCACGTAACGGCCCAGGTTCGCGTCCGGCGCGAAGATGATCTTCTGGTCTTTCGGCAAACTTTCGACGATCTGCAATGCATTCGAAGATGTGCAGACAATGTCGGTCAATGCTTTGATCTCCGCCGAGCAGTTGATATAGCTGATCACGATATGATCGGGATATTGCGCTTTGAATGCGGCAAACTTATCGGCCGGCGCGGAGTCCGCCAGCGAGCAGCCCGCATTCAGATCGGGAATCACCACCTTTTTATTCGGGCTGAGAATCTTGGCCGTTTCGCCCATGAAGTGCACGCCGCAGAAGACGATCATATCGGCATCGGTAGCGGCTGCCTGCTGCGAAAGACCAAGGCTGTCACCGATGTAGTCGGCCAGGTCCTGGATTTCCGCATCCACATAATAATGCGCGAGAATTACCGCATTCTTTTCTTTTTTCAGGCGGTTGATCTCCGCAACCAGATCGATATCCTCCGCGATTGCCTCCGTCACATAACCGTAGCGGTTAACCTGCGCTTCAATTGTAGTCATTATGGTGAATAATTGGCTTTTATTTAACACTAAAATCCATGCCGAATTTACGATATTAAACCAATGAAAAGCAAAGAAAGTGCGGCCGCCACCCTAAAACAAAAGCCGCCGGGAACGGTCCCGGCGGCTTTCTGATGCCTGTATGAAGGAGTGTTTTACAACACCCAGCGGAAGAATGCGTACAAAGTGCCCGATAGCAGCATGGTTACAGGCAACGTCAAAACCCACGCAATCACGATGTTACGAATTGTACCACCTTGCAGGTTTTTTACCCCCTTACTCGCCACCATCGAACCTGCGATACCCGACGAAAGTACGTGCGTGGTACTTACCGGAAGACCCAGGGAAGACGACACCCCGATCGTACTCGCCGCCACCAATTCGGCCGAAGCACCTTGTGCGTAAGTCAAATGCTGCTTTCCGATCTTCTCGCCGATCGTTACCACAATCCGCTTCCAGCCGACCATTGTTCCTAGGCCCAATGAAAGTGAAATCATGAGAATAACCCAGTCCGGTGCGTAATCGGTATATCTTCTGATACCATGCTCACCCCCCGATTGTTTTTTCAGGAATGCGGCGTCGGTTGCATTCAGGTTGGCCTGGCCATTATCTAGGATGGTCTTGATATTGCGGCTTACCAGCAACAACGAGCGACGCGCTTCCATACGCTCTTCTTTCGGAAGGCGGTGCTCAGGCAGCGGGCTATTTATTTGTGCTTGTAAATGCGTAACCTCGGTTTTAATAGTATGCAAATGTGCACGATCTGAAATCGAAAGGCGCGTCGAATCGATCGTATTCACCGCCCGCTCGATACCGACCAGGTCGGCTTTCATTTCAACAGGGTCCTTCGAGTTATCCAATGCAAAATGCGCAGGAACAATGCCGATCAGGATCAGCATTACAAGCCCTACCCCTTTCTGGCCGTCGTTGGAACCGTGGAAAAAGCTTACCAATGTACAAGTAGTGATCAGAATGGCGCGGATCCAGATCGGCGGCGCTTCGTTTTTCTTCGGTTCACTGAAAACAATCTCACGGAGTGGCTTGGACAACGATCTTCTCAGAATAAACATAATGATGATCGCCAGTGCGAAACCAAAGATCGGCGAGGTCAGCAGCGACATAAACAGTTCTTGCGCTTTCGTCCAGTTCACACCGGTTCCCTGTGTGTTTTCGGGCATTAATGTAAATGCAAGACCAACGCCGAGGATCGAACCAATAAGCGTATGCGAACTGGAACTCGGCAAACCGAAATACCAGGTACCCAGGTTCCAGATAATGGCGCTGAAAAGCAGCGCAAACACCATCGCGGCACTATGGTAGACATTCTGGTCGATCAGCAATTCCACCGGAAGCAGGTTTACAATACCCATAGCCACGGCTATACCGCCGAAGAATACACCACAGAAGTTCATGAAACCCGACCATACAACCGCCACATTCGGTTTCAGGGAGTTGGTATAAATAACCGTCGCCACCGCGTTGGCGGTATCGTGGAAACCATTAACAAATTCGAATGCGCAGGCCGCTAAAATACTAAACGCGAGGAGGATGAAAATGTCGGTTTCAAGACCAAACATAAAAGAAGTTGATAGGTTGAATTATTGACGCAAAACTACTTATAAACCGCCGACCCAATGTTAAGAAATTGTTAAGTCGGGGAAATCTCAGTTTGTTTCTTTGTTAGCCAGCTGCCCGCAAGCAGCGTCGATATCCTTGCCACGGCTCCTCCTCACATGCACAGAAACCCCTCTATCTTCCAGGAAAGCGGCAAATTTATCCAATCGGTCGGCTTCCGTATTTTTAAAATCAGCCTCGGCGATCGGGTTATATTCAATGATATTCACACGGGCCGGAACGCGCTTGCAAAACTCCCAAAGCTCCTTCGCATCCTGCAAAGTATCGTTGAAATTATTGAAAACAATGTATTCGAAAGTAATGCGGTTGCCGGTCTTCTTATAAAAATAGTTCAAAGCCTCAGCCAGGTTATCGAGCGAGTTCGACTCGTTGATCGGCATGATCTGGTTACGCTTTTCGTCGTTCGCCGCGTGCAACGACAATGCGAGGCGGAAACGTACTTCATCGTCGGCCAGCTTCCTGATCATCTTCGCAATGCCCGCAGTGGAAACGGTAATGCGTTTCGGCGACATATTGAGCCCTTCCGGCGAAGTAATGTATTCAATCGATTGGAGCACGTTGGCATAGTTGAGCAACGGCTCGCCCATTCCCATATATACAATGTTGGTCAGCGGCGCATTGAAGGTATTCTCGGCCTGACGTGCAATGGCAACCACCTGGTCGTAGATTTCCCCGGCTTCGAGGTTTCGCTTGCGGTCCATGTAGCCCGTCGCGCAGAACTTGCACGTGAGCGAGCACCCTACCTGGCTGCTCACGCAGGCGGTCATGCGGTCGGCGGCGGGTATGAGCACGCCCTCCACGAGGTTTCCGTCAAAAAGTTTGAATGCGGATTTGATCGTGCCGTCGTTGCTATGCTGTTTTTTGGCAACATCGAGCGAATGGATCACGAAATGCTCGTTCATCAGCTGCCGCGTGGCGAGCGAGAGGTTGGTCATTTCGTCGAATGAATGGGCCGATTTTTTCCAGATCCATTCATATATCTGTTTTGCCCTGAAAGCCTTCTCCCCGTGTTCGGTCATCCAGGTTTTGATCTGGTCGACATTGAGTTTACGGATGTCCTGCTTTTGCTGTATCGTGGTCATTTTTTGCTATAATCTGTCAAACACACAGGGCATTCAACTGTAAATTTTCTGCAAAGGTACTGAAAGTCAATAACGAATGCTTAACCGAGTCGGAAATTTGAAAGTTCAATCTTCGAGGTAATCCCGTTTCCAGTCGCGGATAATGTCGGTGCCTTTGGGCATCAGCGACAACCCTTTGGTGATCACCGTGGGAGCTACGGGCACGACAAGCGGGTATAAATAAGTATCCTCGGTACGGTGCGCCGGAATTTTCACGCCGATCGCATCCACCAGCCAGAAAAACACGCTGATACCGAAAACCCACGTAAAAACGCCCACCATAGCCCCGGCGAAACTATCGAAAGTACCCAGGATAGAGTACCGCAACGATCGCCGGATGGTATAGCCGAATTGGTTTAAAAGAAATATAGTAGGAAAGAAAATCGCCGAAAAACCTACATAAGGCAGGATTTTCCGGGCGACGCCCTCACTGAAATAGGGCGTGAGGACCTCCATCCCCAAGCCCAGGAATTTGAAACCCAAAACCATGGCTACCACCATGCCCAGAATCCCGATGATCTCGATCAGCAGGCCTTTGCGGTAACCATGTAATGCGCCCCATAGCAAGGGAAGAAGGATGAGAACATCCAGTAACTTCATGCGAGCAATGCCTTAACCAGCGTGGAAACGACACGTCCGTCGGCTTGTCCGGCGAGCTCTTTGGTAGCTACGCCCATTACTTTGCCCATATCGGAAGGTCCGGCAGCGCCCACGCGTGCGATGATTTCCTGCAATTTGGCTTTCACTTCGTCTTCGCTCAGTTGTTTGGGCAAAAACTGCTCAATTACCGCCAATTCTGCCTCTTCTTTTTCCAAAAGATCCGCGCGGCCTTGCGTTTTGTAAATATCAGCCGATTCGCGGCGTTGCTTGGCAGCTTTGGTGAGCAGTTTCAGTTCGTCGTCAGCAGAAAGCTCTCCGCTGGTACCGCCTTTGGTTTCTTCCAACAAAATCAACGACTTGATCGCGCGCAATGCACGTAATGTATCCTGGTCTTTGGCACGCATCGCGTCCTTGATACCAGATTCTACTTGGGTTTTTAGTGACATCGGTAATTAAATTTTGAATGATTGAATGAATCAATTTTGAATGACTGAATGA
>CAMLNK010000436.1 GCA_946481035.1 uncultured Dyadobacter sp.
CCGGGTAGGGCACGCTTTTCGCAAAAGCAAACTGTATGAGTAGGTAAAAGAGTTCCGGGTAGGTCAGGCGAACCAGGCAAGGGTATTTTCCTTGTCGATTCCGATCTGTTTTACGAGCAGGTCCAGCCCGTTGAATTTTTGTTCCGGGCGAAGATAATGAAGCAATTCCAATTTAAGATCTTCACCATAAATTTCTTTGTCAAAGTCGAATAGGTTCGCTTCGATCGTTCGGATGGAGCCGTCCACGGTAGGCCGCACGCCGATATTGAGCATGCCTTTATACACCTGATCCTGGTAAACCGCGCGGATCACATACACGCCATTCATCGGGATCAGCTTGTAAGGCTCGTGCACGTAGAGGTTCGCCGTCGGGAAGCCGATCGTCCGGCCGAGTTGTTTCCCTTTTACCACAGTTCCCGAAAGTGAATACGCACGTCCCAGGAGCTCATTGGCCTCGTGAATGTGCCCGGTAATCAGCGCTTTACGAATGCGCGACGAGCTGATGGCCGTGTGCTCGATGTCTTCCCTGGGAATTTCTTCCACTTCGAAACCGTATTCAGAGCAGTTTTTTTGCAGGAATTCAAAGCTCCCCTCCCGGTTGCGGCCAAAACGGTGGTCATAGCCGATCACCAGCTTCCTGGTGCCGATTTTTTCCACCAGAATTTGTTTGATAAACTCGTCGGAAGTGAGCTCGGAAAAAGAGCGTGTAAAAGGGATGATCGCAAGATGCTGGATGCCCAGCTTTGAAAACAGCTCTATTTTCTCCTCGATCGTAGAAAGCAGTTGCAGGTCCTGGCTATCCTCGGACACCACCGTGCGCGGGTGCGGCCAGAAGGTGAGCACCACCGATTCGCCGCCCGATTGCTGGGTAATTTCTTTCAGACGACTCAGTATTTTTTGATGTCCCAGATGCACCCCGTCAAACGTGCCGCTGGTTACGACGCCATATTCCAGTTTTTCAAAGGAATCCAGGCTATGATAAATGTTCATTCGTCAACTTCCAAATTCAACGCTACTCGTTTCTGATGAATGAAAGCCGTCAGCTCCCACGCATCTTTCAGTTCGAAATCACCGATCCTGGTCCTGCACAGCTTGCTCATGTAAGCGCCGCTGCCCGCCAGCTCGCCGAAATCGCGAACCATACTGCGAATATAAGTACCTTTTGAACAAATGATCCTAAAATCAATGGAAGGAAAGTGGGTAGCGTCAATTTCAAACAGTTTGATCTCCACCGCCCGCTTCTTGATCTCGGCCTCTTCGCCGCGCCGCGCGAGCTTGTACGCACGCACACCGTCGATTTTGATGGCTGAAAAAAGCGGGGGAACCTGCTCGATATGACCGGTAAGCTGCTCTCTGGCATTTTCGAGTACTTCCGGGGTAATGTGGTCGGTAGGATACTCGGCATCGAAATCGCTTTCGAGGTCAATGGAAGGTGTCGTCTTTCCCAGCACCAATGTGCCGGTATACTCCTTTTCCTGTGCCTGGAAGTTGTCGATCTGCTTGGTTTTCTTACCGGTGCAAAGGATCAGCAAGCCGGTGGCAAGCGGGTCTAATGTACCTGCATGGCCAATTTTTTTGAATTTGCAAGCCCGTTTGAGCTTATTGGCCACATCAAATGAAGTCCACGTCAAGGGTTTGTCGATCAGGATGACTTCGCCTTCGTCGGGTATGTTTTCTTGTTGGTTCAAATTAGGGGAATTTGTGACTGCCGGCCGCTGACAGCCGACCTCCGATGGTTGAAGTGTTGACCACCGACCGCCGACGACTGACCGCCGAGTGCCTTGGGCTATGGCCTATGATAAGACCGAAGGCCAAGGTAATCGGCGGTCAGCGGTCGGCCATCGGCCGTCAATTTTTAAACAACGTCCAGCTTATACCCCGACGCCAGCAAACCGAGCAGGATCAGGCCGAGGATAATGCGGTAATAACCGAAAACTTTGAAACCGTATTTGGTCAGAAAACTGATGAAAAATTTGATCGCCAGCATGGCCACAACGAATGCGACCGCATTGCCGATGAGCAAAGTCTGAATATCTTCTTTCTGAATGGTATCATAAGTTTTCAAAAGCTTGTAACCTCCCGCGGCGGCCATAGTAGGCACGGCCAGGAAGAACGAAAACTCAGCCGCCTGCTTTCTCGACAGGCCGTTGAGCATACCGCCGATGATGGTCGAAGCCGAGCGCGAAACGCCCGGGATCATGGCGATGCATTGGAAAAAGCCGATTTTCAATGCCGTAGGGAAAGTAATCACTTTCTCACGGGTATCGTTCGCGATGCGGTCAATGAAAATCAATACGAAACCTCCAAGGAGCAGCGAAACCGATACTACCCACACGTTTTCGAGCAATGCATCGATAAAATCATTGAGCAGGAAACCGATAACGGCCGCCGGCAGAAATGCTACGAAAAGTTTGAAATAGAAATCGGTAGTCTGGAAAAAACGCTTCCAGTAAAGTACGAGTACGGAAAGTATAGCCCCGAACTGGATATTAACCGTGAACATTTTGGTGAATTCCAGGTGGCTGATCCCCATGAACGAGGAGGCTATGATCATGTGCCCGGTAGAAGAGATGGGCAAAAACTCGGTAATTCCTTCAACAATTGCTAAAATAATGGCCTGCCAGATCGTCATGAATTCGCGGGTTTACGGAGGATCGCCCAGAACTCGATGATGAAGCCCGCAATGGTAATAAGAGGGCCGAGGGTGAGGCCAAGGAAGCCGAAACCAAACTCTTCGCTATCGAAAGTCATAATCAGGAAGCCTGCGAGGATCACCGCGATACCGACCAGCATCATCACATAATTGGATGATGAAAATGGAAGTTCATTTTTTGAAGTACTCATAACGTTTATTTATCGGTTACTGTTCTGGAAATATCTGAAAGAGGAATAGGCGGACCGCCCGGCCCGGGAACGCCGGCGGATCAATAAAGATCGTCGAGCGCCATGCGCAGGTAACGCGCGAGTGACTGGTAAGTGCTTGCCACGCCGATGGCGACACCAAGGCCGAGCACGGAAAGAATCAGGATCACGATTTTGTCGTATTCCTGCAATAGCGCCAGCCCTTCTACATTACGGACGGCCAACTGTTGCAGGCCAATCAGCAGGAGCGCCGCTACAACACCGCCCACAAGGCCCTGAATGGCCCCGCGCAGTACATAAGGTTTTTGGATGAAGCCATTGGTAGCGCCCACAAGCTGCATACTGCGGATCAGGAAGCGCTGTGAGTAAATGGCTAGTTTGATGGTATTGTTGACCAGCAACACGATGATAATCAGCATGATCAGCGCGAAGCTTGCCAGCACAATGTAGATCTTGGTAACGTTGTGATTGATTTGGTCGGCCAGATCTTCCTGGTACACCGCTTCATACACGCCCTTCACCTGATCCAGTTCTTTCTTGATCTGTTGCAGCTTGGCCTCTTCGAAATAATCTTCCTGTATTTTGATCCGGTAGCTGTCGCGCAGGGGGTTTTCACCGAGGAAACTCGCAAAATCTTCCTTGGTGCCGTCAATGAATTCTTTGGCGGCCTCTTCTTTTGAGACAAACGTAATAGCCTTTGTTTCAGCGGATTTCAGCACAAAAGGTTTTGCCTGGATGATATGGAGGATCGAATCCTGCCCGGCTTTGGAAACTTCTTTATTGATGAACACCCGTACTTCGATGTTCTGGCGGATAATGGAAACCAGCTTTTTGGATTGAATTACCAGAAGTCCGCAAAAGCCGATCAGAAACAATGCAGCCGTAAGGCTCATGACGATCATTGCGTTGGGGTAACTCCCGATCTTCTTTTTTTTAGGCATAACAGCGTAGGATTTCGCTCGTCGTTGGTTCGGTTTTCTGGAATACGACTCGGGCAAAAATAAGGATTAAAATTTCAAAACAGCCCTTTTTGGGACAATCCTTAACTATTTTTAACTATAAATGACGGTTTCAGTTCCTTCTTCCCATTTCATCGCGGATCTTCGCGGCCTTCTCGTAATCTTCTTTTGAAAGGGCGTCGTCGAGCATACGCTGGAGTTCGTCATAGCTCAGGTCACGCAGCGAATCTTTGGAACCGGAAGGCCGGATAGTTTCCCGAACGGCGTCCTCATCCTCATCTTCTTCCTCGGTCACGGAGCTGGACACGATGCCTGCTTCGGACAAGATGGTTTCGTAGGTATAAATGGGAATATCGAAACGCAGGCCGATCGCGATCGCGTCCGACGGGCGGGCATCGATTTCTACTTCGCGAAGGTTGTCGGTACAAACGATTTTGGCGTAGAAAATGCCTTCTTTGAGGTCGGAAATGACGATTTCCTTCAATGTATAATTCATGCCGTCGGCGAACGATTTGAACAGGTCGTGCGTCATCGGGCGGTTGGGTACTATGTTTTCAATCTGGACGGCGATGGCCTGTGCTTCGAATACACCAATGATAATAGGCAGCCTGCGGTTGCCTAGTTCTTCTCCAAGCACCAATGCAAACGAGCCGGCTTGGGATTGGCTTGGTGAAAGGCCCAGAATTTCTAACTTGATTTTTTTCACGTTTAATTAAATGCGCAAATGGTTAACAGTCGGTGGTGAATGGTCTTTGGGCTGATTCTTGATTTTCAACGAATTAACAAGTAAACCCTTTAAAGTGTTCCTGTTTGAAAAGCGCCATCGGCAGATCAAAGGTGCAAAAATAAATAACCCTTACTGCATAAAAAAATGCTGTAAGGGTTAAGATTGGGCGGCCCTTGCCGGGGCAAAAATTAAAATAAGTTAATCAACTGATTTTAAGCTCCTTTTTTAAGAAGTGTGCCTTCAAGTAATTTAAAAAAATAGCCCTGAAATCCTTATTTGAGGCTTTTCGCAGCTTCTGTCAGTTTGGGCAATACTTCAAAAACATCACCTACAATGCCG
>CAMLNK010000437.1 GCA_946481035.1 uncultured Dyadobacter sp.
GCAGAATGGCTGCATAATCGTTAGAACCGATATTGGCCACATCCGGTGCGTTGAACATCGCCCAGTTCCTGAACATAGTCGGCATCTGGTTCATGCTCACCCCCGGCTGTGTTTGTACATAGGCATGCCAGGCGGCATAGTTTTCATCTCCGATGTCCTTTTTCACGTTAATTTGCCGTGTAGGGACCAAAGCCGAAAGCAAGCCTCTGTAATTGTTATAAAACTGGTTACCGCCGCTGGCTACATACTGCGCGGTCAAGGTTTTCGGAGGGATATTGTTGTAGTAAGCCCAGAAAGTCGGGTTCGCCGCAGTACCGCTCGCGATCGGAGGCGCTGGCTGAATGATCTGAAAAGAATCCTGGCTTTGGCCCAATCCCTGGATCAGCCCATTGTACCAGCCGTTTTGTAGGTCTAGAAAATCGCTCATTGTGACGTATGAATAATCCCCTGTTGTCAGACGTGCAGGATCCGTCCCCGTAATGATGCCTTTACAGGTAAGCCCGTTTTTTCAAGTGGTTGCTGATCTCCACCGTACAAAAGCTTTTGCCTGACAAAGATTCGTAGAAATAATTCTTCAAAAACGACTACAAACACGTGTTTTGAAAAACACGTGTTTACACCTACCTGGATGATAAAACCGTTAGAGAATGGGCAAAAAAGGGCTAAAAAGCCAAAGTGAAGGGGAAATTAATTATAGAAGTATTTCTATATCAAGAGTTTATTTCAAATCGTCGCGGCAATCCAGTCTTGCACAATGGTCGACAGCGCCTGCTCCGCGGCCTTTACGGCCTCCATATCCTTAAATGAAGCGATCGCCCGGTCGTTCTCCTTCCAAATTAGCAGGCCGGACGTGTCCTGTACCAACCGCTCTTTCGGCTGCTCCTTCACCTTCGCACCGCGGTGAAAAACGAGCTGAATTTGCTTGGGCGGCTGGATTCTCATCGTGATCCTGTCTTCCGCACCTACCGAATAATTGGGGCCATTCCATTTGATATTCTCTCCCAGCAATGCATTGGCCTGCAAAATAATGACGCGCAGCGCTTCGATCTCCCGCCGGAGCGGATGATGCAGTTCGTCCAGAAATCGGGTAACGTCGTTGTTAAGGGGCATTGGATGAAAATTTTAATGATAATCCTTATTCTATAAGCTTGCAAAACCGGATCGTATTTCCGTCGGCGTCCGTGACGTAGAACTCCCTCCTACCCCATGTCTGATCCACCGGCCCCTGATGCACCTTCGAACCCTCCCTCACCGAAGTAACCAGGCCCCGCTCCACATACTTCGCGAACAATGCATCCACATCGTCCACCCAGAAATAGATGACCGATCCGAACAGTTTTTCACTTTCGGAAGTGGTTATCTGCATATTCCAGCCGTCCCGGCCCAGGTCCACCACCGGTGAGTCCGCATTATCGTTCGGGTCGGTCATGCGGAAATCCAGCACCTCGGTGTAGTACCGGATGGCCTCGGCCATGTTGGAGACTTTGAATAAGGGGATGATCATAGCAACCGGGATTTGTTACTAACAATGTAAATAATTTGAATTTAATTAGCTACTGACTATATTTAATAAAATTATATATAAAATGAGCCATATCTGCCAAATCCCAGCGCTCCTGATGGCCGCTTTTTGTACGTGTGCAGGTGCCGAAGCGCAAGTACGCAAGACCAAACCACCCGTCGACACGAGCGTTTTAGACTTGCTGCCCGTGCCCCTTGAACCCCGGCGTCCAAAAGTAGAATTATCAGGAATGGGCTTCTACCACCCAATGGAATTACCACCGGAATTCCCCGGCGGAACTCGTGCAATGTACCAATTTATTCAAGCTAACCTTCGTACGCCTCAAGAGGCCACAAAAGCAGGCGTTTCGGGACGGGTTTTTGCGAGTTTTACAGTCGAAGTGACGGGTGAAATTAAGGATGTTACTGTTTTGAGAGGGCTTGGATTTGGTTGCGACGAAGAAGCGGTGCGTCTGATAAAGTTGATGCCTCGATGGAAACCGGCTCAACAGGACTACAAAATCGTTAAGGTCAAATACAATCTGCCGATTTCCTTTGCAGCAAAACAGTGAACCAAACGTGCGTTTCTAACTTACCACTCTGCTTTAAATACAATGATGGCCAGCTCTCATACTACTACAACCTACTTAATTTCAGCTTTGTTTCTATGCATGACCGCCCATGCGCAAAAGCGCAAACCTGCATTGCCGGAAGACACCATCACACAAAAAGTCATCTTGCAGGACTTGCTATACCGCCATCCGCCCGAAGTTGAAAATTCAGAAGAGAAGATCTTTAGGGGTCCCCCCGAGCGACAGCCCGAATTCCCCGGCGGGACTCATGTAATGTACAAATTTATCCAAACCAACCTTCGTATGCCCCGACAGGCGAAAAAAGCCGGTGTTTCGGGAAAGGTATTTGTGAGTTTTACCATAACAGAAACGGGCGAGGTCAGCAACGTCACCGTTTTCAAAAAACTCGGATTCGGGTGTGATGAAGAGGCGGTGCGAATCGTGCGGTTGATGCCGCGATGGAAACCAGGCACGCAGTTTAATAAAATTGTCAGGGTCAGATACAACCTCCCCATCTCATTCATTACCAACTAAATAGCCGGAAGCCTGCATTCTGCAAACTTCCGGCTATTTATTAACCGACATTCCTCTTTTACAACGCCATCGTCTTCGTAGAAATACCAATTCGGTTCAGGAAGTTGATGTGCGAAATACAGATCATCAGATCGCCGATCTCGCTCGTCGTGAAATGTGCTTTGACACTTTCGTAAGTTTCGTCCGAAAGCCCGTCGACGGAAATATTGGTAATCTCCTCAGTCAGTTGCAATACAATTCTTTCGACCTCGGTAAACAGCGGGCTCTCTTTCCACGCCGAAAGCGCAAATATCCTGCGGGCCGATTCGCCTATTTGCAGGGCCTCGGTGGTGTGGTAGTCGATACAATAGGCGCATTTGTTGATCTGCGAAGCGCGGATCTTGATGAGCTCGATCAGGCCCCGGGGGATGGATGATGCGTATACCCGCTTTTCGATCGCGGCCATGTGCGGCCAATATAGTGGTTCCTCTTTCCAGACGTCCAGACGCTGTTTTACTACTTTTTGCATGATTGACATTGTTTTGTTTGGGTATTACAAAATTCGCCAGGCACGCTCAGGAAGTTCTTAAACTGGTTTAAGAAAGGAATTTCTTGCGGATTTCGCTGAGGTATTCGGGCGTAAAACCCAGGAAAGAGGCCATCAGGTACTGCGGTACCCTTTGCAGGAATGCAGGATATTTTCTGCTGAAATCGAGGTACAAATCTTCTTTCGACAGCTCGTACGTCTTCCGTATCCTGATTTGCGAGGCGGCATAGGCACGCTGGAACATGAGGTGAAAGTATTCGTTCAGTTCGGGAATGGCCGCCAGCATTTCGCGCTGCCGGGCGGCGGAAATCAGCAGCACTTCGGTAGCTTCGATGGCACGGATCGAAAATTGCGCGGGACTGCCGTTTTGAAAGGCCATAAAATCGCTGGTCCACCAGTTTTCCAATGCAAAGTCGATGGTTTGCTCCACGCCGTTTTGCCTCAGATAAAACAAATGCACGCATCCTTTCACGATAAAGAACTTTTCGTGGCACCGTTGTCCCTCTTGGAGCAGCAATTCCTTTTTCTTCAAAGTTTTCACCTCGAAAAACTCCCCGATCGAATCCAGCCTCCCCGGCTTTATCGGGCTGTATTGGGTAATATGGGCAATCAATGGCTGCATGCGGCTGCTTCCGTTTTTGTGGTGAGGCAAAATTAAGGCATTTGGGCTTTGGGCGAATCGGAAGGCAAAAATTATGCGTTTTCGTACACACGCCGCAAACCATCCAGGGAGAAATTACTAAATTCGTTTTTCTCAAAATATTTTTATGCGCGACGACGACCATCTTTATGATCTGGAATTGTACAGCCTCGCAAAGTCAGGTGATGAAAACGCCTTCACGATGCTGTACCGCCGTCACTGGCAGAGCCTTTTCAACGGGGCTTACAAGCGGCTGCAATGCAAAGACCAGTCGCAGGACATTGTCCAGAACATATTCATCGATTTCTGGGAAAGAAGGAACTCCCTCAACGTGGGCAATGTGCAGGCGTACCTGCATACGGCGGTGCGTTTTCAGGTATTCAAATACACAGCCCGGCAGCCGCAGAATGCCCGGCTCCTGAACAGCTTCGAAGCAAGCATGGCGGCCGCCGGCCATGCCGACGACGCGGTGCTGGAAGAAGAAATCCGCACATTGCTGAGCTTGTGGATAGAAGCCCTGCCTTTCAAACGCCGGGAGATTTTCCTGCAACATTACTTCGAGGGATTAAGCACCTCGGAAATCGCGGCGCGGCTCAATATCGCCCAGAAAACCGTCCAGAACCAGCTCAATACCGCCACGGTGGAGCTCCGGACGAAGTTTGATAAAATTCTGTGTCTCGACCTGATTGCATTGGCAATGCTCGTCCAGTAATCCTCTCCGGGCGTTTTTATTCGGCCTTTTTGAAAAAATATAGAAAAAATTGCGATCCGCTTTGGGAGTGGGAGCGGCCTTTCGGTACATGTGTCAAAGAACGGTATCGAAACCCCGTCAATCCCTATCATGAAAGGATTTGAAGGCAAAGAGGATTTCCTTAGAATGGTCCGGAAATACCTGAACGGCAGCGCCGGCGATAAAGAGCGGGCGTTCCTGGAAAAGTTTTACCAAAACCACGATCGTCAGCAGAATATCCTCGATCAATATCCGGATCGGGACCGGGATGCGCTGGGCCGTGAAATGGAAGAGCATATCCTGGGCAGGATTTCGGCACGCCGCAAAAATAAGCTTTCGCTATTCTCCTGGCCCAG
>CAMLNK010000438.1 GCA_946481035.1 uncultured Dyadobacter sp.
ACGTGCTTCCCAGCAGCACTCCCGCCGCCAGCGTGATCGCGATGATGATAGGCAAACGAACTACGGATTTCGAGTTCTGAATGGGGGGTTGGGGGTTATGTGAATTCATACCTGTAAAAATTAGGAATATCGGCTGGCGTCATGGGAATTAGATATTTCCCCAACGTGAATTAAACGATTTTGGTTGCCTAATGCAAGTGAATGCAGGCCGTTAACAGACCAACAGCCCGGATTTCTAGATGAATGCCTTTAATGATTCGGGATTGCGCATGGTGTCCATATTAATACACTTGGCAGGGTCCTGGCCCATCAGTATCCGCTTCATCGGCGCTTCCATCTTTTTGCCATTGATGGTGTAAGGAATGTCGCCCACCTGCTCGATCGTATCGGGCACGTGGCGCGGGCTGTACTGCGTGCGCAAAGTGTCCTTGATCTGCTTTTTCAAATCTTCGGTAAGCTCCTTATCCTTAGCCAGGACGACAAATAACGAAATAGTCCCCTCTCCATTCGATTTTTCGAGATAAACGGCCAGGCTATCCCTCACTTCCGGGATACTTTCTACGGCCCGGTAAATTTCCGCCGTACCGATGCGGACGCCGCCGCGGTTCAGGGTTGCGTCGGAGCGGCCGTAGATAACCACCGATTTCCGGTCTGTGATCTGGATCCAGTCGCCATGCCGCCAAACGTGCGGGTACATTTCAAAATAGCTGGAAAAGTATTTTTCGTCGTGCTCGTCGTTCCAGAAATAAATAGGCATCGACGGCATGGGCTGCGTGATCACCATTTCGCCCAATTCATTAAGGACCGGCTTTCCATCCTCGTCAAAAGCCTCGATCCGGGCGCCCAGCATCCGGCATTGGATCTCGCCTGCGTACACGGGCAGGAGCGGGCACCCGCCTACGAACGCGCTGCACACGTCCGTACCCCCGCTCAGGGAGATAAGCCACACGTCTTTTTTGACTTGTTTATAAATCCATTCAAATGCCTCCGGTGGCAGCGGCGAGCCGGTAGAACCGATCGTTTCCAGGTGGCTAAGCCGCTCGGAAGTAATGCTGACGCCGCTTTTCATGGAAGCAATGAAGAATGCGGCCCCGCTGCCGAAATGCGTAATGCGTGCCTTTTCAGCCAATGTCCAGAGTACTTGCGACGACGGATAGGCCGGGGCGCCGTCGTACATGACGAGCGTGCCGCCGCAAAGCAGCGAGCTCAATGCATAATTCCACATCATCCAGCCGGTGGTGGAGTACCAGAAATACCGGTCGCCTGGTTTCACGTTCTGGTGCAGCACTAATGCTTTCAAATGCTCGATCAGGCAGCCGCCTACGCTGTGGGTAATGGCTTTGGGTTTGGCCGTCGTCCCCGAAGAATACAGAATCCAGATCGGGTGATCGAACGGTACCGGCTCAAAATCGATCCCGAAGTTTTCGAAATGCAGAATATCATCCCAGGCCGTAAAACGTTCCGGGCGCGATTCGGAGAATATATTATTGATCAACACCGTATCCGCCACACTCGGGAGCGCGGCGGAAAGCTCGCCCGCAAACGAGGTGATATCGTATGTTTTGCCATTGTAAATATAGCCGTCGACCGTAAACAATACCTTCGGCTCGATTTGCGCAAATCGTTCGGTGATGGCAGGCTTTCCAAAATCAGGGGAGCAGGACGACCATACGGCACCCACTGCATTTGCAGCAAGAAATGCCACTACGGCCTGGGGAATATTGGGCAAAACCGCCGCCACGCGGTCGCCAGGTTTCACGCCCCGTTGTTTCAGCCAGGTAGAAACGGCCGCGACCTCCGCTTCGAGCGTTTCCCAGGAAATTTCCACGAGTTCCGATTTTTCGGACTGGAAAATGATTGCCGGGCGGTCTTTTGTTTTATTCCTGAAAATATGTTCGGCGTAATTCAGCTTCGAACGGGTAAACCAGCGTGTGCCTATGAAGCCATTCAATGGCCTTTGCAGCACTTCGAGGTACAAATCGTGCGATTTGATATTGAAGTAATTCCATAGGCTTTCCCAGAAATCTTCCAGGTCGGTCACCGACCATTCCCAGAGATCGTGATAGGAGCGAAAATAGAGGCCTTTCTTGACAAACAGCCAGTCCATGTACTTTTTCAGATTGGACTGTTCCAACAGGGTCCTTCCCGGCTTCCATAATGGTTGCGCCTGCGTTTCAGCTGACATAATTCACTTGTTAATGAAGGTTTAGTTAGGTAAAAATGGCCATTTTCGGCCGCATTTATCCGATAGTACTTATAAACGTTTCCATATCATTTTTGACATAAACACATTCAAAAATTTTTACCCGGAAAAATCGCGTATCTTTGCAGGCTAATTTTTTATAACACTAGTACTCTGACCATCAGATACGTTGGCTAACCAGTTTTAGTGGCAATTCATACCATTTTGTGCGAATTAAAGCACTAATCGGTTACAAGGTAAATTTGTAAGAGGAAATAAATCCAGTAGTGATACTGCATTCCTGATGAGAAACAGAAACAATTCCAAAGGCTCTCAAGGCGGAGGCGGCTTCTTCAAGCGCGCAAAGCCCGAAACCGAAAGCCGGTTCAGTAAGCCCAGCATCAAAAAATCCAGTCTGCGTTTTTCAGCCCCTGCCGAGAACAAAGGCCAGAAAGCACGTCCAAGCTTCGACCACGAGCGTCCTCGCGACGAGCGTTCAGGTTTTGATAAACCTCGTTTTGACAAGCCCGGCTTCGGTAAACCCGATTTCAAGAAATGGGACAAAGGTGGTAATGACCGCCCATTCCGCCGCGAAGGCGATTCTGCCGAGCGTGGTTTTAAAAAGGATTTTGGTAAAAAAGATTTCCGCTCCGGCGACCTGCGCGGCGGCGACCGTCCTGGCGACAGAAAGCCATTCGGTGATCGTCCGGAAAGATCAGGATTTGGTGGCGGAGATCGCAACCGTGAATTTAAGCCACGCTTCGACCGCGATAACGACGAACGCGAGTTCAGACCACGTCCGGACAGAGATTCGCGTGATTTCAAATCACGTCCGGAAAGAGGTAATGGCGACCGTGAGTTCAAACCGCGTGGCGACAGAGACAATGGCGACCGTGAGTTTAAGCCACGTTTCGACAGGGAAAGTGGCGACCGTGAGTTCAAACCACGTTTCGACAGAGATAATAATGACCGCCGACCATTGACCGCCGATCGCGAGTTTAAGCCGGGCTTCGATAAGTCCCGTGGTGATCGCAGCGAGCGCCCGGCCCGTTCATTCGACCGCAACGAGGGTTCTTTTAAAAAAAAAGAAGATAGGGACGACAAACCCTACCGCTCCCGGTTCCAGGACAACGAAGAGCAGGACCGCAGCGGGTTGGAGAGACGAGTAGGACGGTACGAAACCGCACCGCGCTATAATCTTGACAATTACGAGGCTAAAAAGAGGCCCTCGCCACGGCATAGGGATAAGGAAGAAACCGATGAGATCCGCCTGAACCGTTACATCGCGAATGCGGGGATTTGCTCGCGCCGCGAGGCTGATGATCTGATTTCGTCGGGCCAGATTTCCGTGAATGGCAAGATCATCACCGAAATGGGCTACAAAGTACGCCCTACCGACGTGGTGAAATACGGCAAGAAGGCATTGAACCCGGAAAAAATGGTGTACATCCTCATTAACAAACCGAAGGATTACATCACCACTACCGACGATCCGGAAGAACGCAAAACCGTGCTCGACCTCATCGCCGGCGCATGCTCCGAGCGCGTGTACCCCGTAGGCCGCCTCGACCGCAATACAACCGGTCTGTTGCTGCTGACCAATGACGGTGAACTGGCCGAAAAGCTGACGCACCCTTCCAGCGGTATCAAAAAGATTTATCAGGCAGAGCTTGATAAACCGATCGCTACCGAGGATTTCGAGCAGCTGCAAGCCGGTGTCGAACTGGAAGACGGTTTCATCCGCCCAGACGAGGTAGGTTTGGTAACGCCGGACGCACAAGTTGTGGGACTTGAAATCCACAGCGGCCGCAACCGCATTGTTCGCCGTATGTTCGAGCATTTGGGTTATGAAGTGCAAAAACTCGACCGCACCGTTTTCGCAGGATTGAACAAAAAAGATTTGCCCCGCGGTAAATGGCGCTTCCTGACAGAGAAGGAAGTGATTAAGCTGAAATTCCTGCTTTAATTACAAAGCATTAAAATAAGAAGGGCTGCAATGACAATCATTGCAGCCCTTTCTCTATGCATTAATCTATTGAATTACAATCTGAATCCGAATGAATAAACATCGTAAGGCGCGTCAGGATAGAGTCCTTCAAACTGCACCATCGACTCTTCTTTGCCGGCGATTGCCGCTTCGAATTCTTTCACGGTTTTAACAGCCTTGCCATTCACTTTGGTGATAATGAAACCTTCTTCCACCTGCGAGCGGGCGAATTTGCCGCCATCGATCGAGAGTACTTTCACACCGCCATCGATTTTGTAGCGCGACAGTCTTTGTTTTTCCTGATCGCTCAGGTTACCGAACTGTGCGCCCAGCGAGCTCATTACCGCAGCGGATTCATCGCGTTTGATGATTTCGGAACCTCCCGTGCGGTTACGCAGCGTAATGCTCAGGTCTTTTTCTTTACCATCGCGGTTTACGGTCACATTTACTTTATCGCCAGGCTTGTGCAATCCGATCGATTGCTGCAATTCAGGGATAGAATGGATGTTCATGCCGTCGACTTTCACGATCACGTCACCTTTGGCAACACCGCCTGCTTTGGCTGCGCTGTTTTCAGTGAAATCACGTACGTACACGCCATCATTCACCTTCACACCGTATTCTTCGGCCTTTCTGCTGTCGAGGTCGTCGAGCGAAATACCCAGATAGCCTCGTTGCACATTA
>CAMLNK010000439.1 GCA_946481035.1 uncultured Dyadobacter sp.
AAGAATGTGCTTTTACCGGCAACCTGACAGGGATGAGTTTATTCAATCAACTTTCTGCGATTTGTGACGTGATCGGTGCCGAATATGAAATCAGAGGCACTACCGTGTTCATATCGGGACAGGGGTGTCAGGAAAGATAAAGACATTACGCTTACCCCTTTTATAACAAGCCGGCAATGCGTCAACATTGCCGGCCCAATGTACCGCTCAAACGTCAATTTGAGCTTCGTAAAATCGAATAGTACAGTTCTCAGTTCTGGTCAAACCTTAAACATGCCCAATTTATGAACAAAAGATTACCAATTCCACGGTCCTTCCTGTTTATCATGAAATTATCCTTTCATCATCTCTTGCTTAGCGTGCTGCTAAGCGGATTGGCAACGGCCGCTGACGTATCGGGTCAGGAAATACTTCGGAAATCCGTTACGCTGAATGTCAAAGACGCTAAGCTCAAATCGGTATTGCGGGCAATCGAAAGCCAGGTAAATGTTCACTTTATTTATAGTTCGAGCTCGATAGACCTTTCGCAACCGGTTACCGTCAGGGCTAATTCCGTTCAGCTAGAAAGTGTCCTCAGCGAAATATTTGATCCGATCGCCATCGAGTATTCAGTTTCAGACAACCGGATCATGCTCAAACACCGAAGGAAAAAACCAGAAAGTTCAAACCATCCCCAATCCGAAGCACTGCCCTCCAACCTTGAAAAAAATATAACAGGCGTCGTCAGGGATGAAAACGGGCAGGGATTACCCGGTGTAAGCATTGTATTGAAAGGGAAGCAATTGGGCACTGTTTCGGATGCAGGTGGGAAGTTTAATCTCTCCGCCGGCGAGGAGGACCTTGCCCCTGGTGCCATATTGGTTTTCAGCTATATCAGCTACGAGACCAAAGAGGTGCCTTTGGGCAACCAAAACAGCCTGGAAGTCGCTTTGGCTCCCGAGGATAAGACGCTTTCGGAAGTAGTGGTAGTGGGATTTGGTACCCAGCGAAAAGCCGATATAACCGGTTCGGTGGTTAGTATCAAACCTGAGGTCACCTCAGACTTGCCTAATTACAATGTTTTGCAATCGCTCCAAGGACGCGTTCCCGGCCTGCGCGTCACTTCCCCTGATCACGCCGGTGAGTCGCCTGCCCTGAATATCCGCGGCACCAATTCTATCTCCGCGGGCACTTCCCCGCTGATCGTCGTGGACGGCATCATTTACAACGGAAGCATTTCCGATTTCAATGCCAACGATATCGCCTCGGTGGACGTTCTCAAAGACGCCAGTGCCACGGCAGTATACGGCTCGCGTGCAGCGAACGGCGTGGTCATCATTACAACTAAAACCGGTACGACAAACACGCCAGAATTCAACTTCAATACCTACCTGGGAGTGGAAAGACCATCCAGGCTCGTAAAAGTCCTCGACGGACCGGGATATTTGCAAAAAATACTCGATTTCCGCACCTCGAAAAAGCTGGAAGCAGACCCGACCAGGATCGACAGCTACCTCACAGTCGCCGAAGCGCAAAACCGTTCGAAAGGCGTGACTACTAACTGGATGGACCATGTGATCCGCCCCGGCGTTGTCAACAACTACCATCTCGACATCTCAGGCCGTTCTGACAAAGTAAATTACTACATGGCCGCCACTTACTTCAAGCAGAAAGGGATCGTAAGGAACGACAACTACAAACGCGCAACCTTTAACCTGAACCTGACCACACACATTACCGACTGGTATTCGGTTTCAGTAAAATCGGCCTTTTCGTCCCAGGATTTTTCAGGGCTGGAAGCCTCACTGGCTGATGCGTTCAGGCAGAGCCCGTATGGAGATTTCAACGATCCCCAGGGGCCCGGTGGCTATGCCAGGTTCCCGGTAGGCGATCCGGGAGGCTTGCACCCAT
This sequence comes from uncultured Dyadobacter sp., assembly GCA_946481035.1. The sequence goes on from CAMLNK010000439.1 coordinate 1,891, forward strand.
TAATGAACACCCTGATTGACAACAAAGATATCCGAAACAGCTTGTTTGGAATTTTTTCCAGCAACCTTGATGTGCCATTTATCCCGGGCCTGAAATGGACCGTCAACTACTCGGCGAATCTGAGAACCCAGGCCCAAAGTCAATGGGCTAATAACAAGGTCACGCCCACAGCGATGACTGCCAATGGTATAGCTACGAAGGCAACCCAGTCCAATCATGACTGGACATTCGATAACATTTTCAATTACAAGAGGAATTTCGGAGCGCGTCATGCATTGGATGTGACCGGCCTTGTCAGCCGTCAAAAACAGTCGGTGGAAACCAATAGTCTGACAGGGCAGGATTTCTTTACTCAAAATCTGGGCTACAACGCGATCGATTTCGCCGTGCTTCAAAAAGTAGGGTCAAACTTCGAGGACCAGAATATGATTGCTTATATGGGCAGGATCAATTACAGCTTCGACCGCCGCTACGCATTGACGCTTACAACCCGGAAAGACGGATACTCGGGCTTTTCCAAGGGAAACAAATTCGGCATTTTCCCTTCGGCAGCAGTGGCATGGACTGCTTCCAACGAGAAATTCTTTGAATCGGTAAAATGGCTGAACCATCTTAAAGTGCGCGCCAGCTACGGTAAAAACGGGAACCAGGCGGTCGGCAGATATCAATCCCTTTCCACGATTGCCAACAACCAATACATATTCGGAGGCCAGACGACCCCAACCACGTATGTCAATCGTATGACGAACAATGCGCTGACATGGGAAACCACACTTTCCAAAAACTTCGGCATCGATTTCGAAATTCTCAATCATAACTTGTCCGGAAGCGTGGATATCTATTCGTCCAATACGACCGATTTGCTGCTCAACCGGGCATTGCCGGGAACCTCTGGTTTCACCAATACGCTTACCAACATTGGAAAAGTGCATAACCGGGGCGTGGAAATCTCGGTCGGCAGCACAAATTTAAAGTTAGCCAATGGGCTGGTGTGGGAAAGCGGGCTGGTTTTTGCGCTAAACCGCAACCGCATCGTACAACTGACAGGGCAGGACGCAAACAACGACGGTATTGAGGACAATGACATTAATAACGGGTGGTTTATCGGAGAGTCCATTCAATCCATTTTCGGGTACAAAACCGACGGGATTTATCAACTGACCGATTCGGATATCCCGGCGGGCTTTCAGCCGGGGGACTTCCGGATCGTAGACACCAACAAGGACGGTGTATTGAATGCGGCGGACCGCACGGTATTAGGCACACAAGCTCCCAATTATACGGCCAGCCTCTCCAATACATTACGTTACAAAGGATTTTCACTTTATGCGATGCTAACGACCATACAAGGCGGAGGAAAAAAGAATTACTTCGTTGGCAATAATGCTCAAACCCGAAACCCCAATAACCCCTTCACCACGTTTACGGAACGCTTTAATGTACAGGACGTGCCGTACTGGACGCCTCAACGGCCATCTAATGAATATCCGCGTATCGATTACAATGCGACGCTCCCCCACCCGATCCTGGAAAGTCGCAGCTTTGTAAGGTTGCAGGATGTCAGCCTTTCGTATTCTTTCGACAAAGATTTTCTGCGGAAAACCCGCTTAAAAAACCTGCGGATTTATGCAAGCGGGAAGAACATTTTCACCATCACGAAATGGACCGGCTACGACCCGGAAAAAGCAACTGGAATGGGTGATTTTCCATTTTTCAAATCCTACACATTAGGCATTGACGTCAAATTCTAAACAGCGTAAAAATGAACTATAAATATAAATTTGCCGCTACCGCATTCGCACTGTTTCTCTCACTGGGGCTTTCTTCCTGTTACGATGAAGCGATTCTGGACGAAGCACCAAAAGGATTCCTTAGCCCGGGGAATACATTTATCGACAAGGCCGGGTTCGAATCCGCGCTGGCGGACCTTTATCGCCAGGGGCGCGGAACACAAACCGTCGAGCGGTTTTCCGGTGAAGGCGACAAGGCCTTATCGGCCATATATGGCGGGGGAACGGACCTGGCCTGGTATTGGGATAAAAAACTGAATTTTGCGGATTACTCGATCATTAACTCTTCCAATCCCCTTTGCAAGGATCTTTGGATAAACATGTATGTGATGATCAAGGATGCCAATGTGATCATCAGCCGGATCAAAAGCACCTCACTCACCGAAAAAGAAAAAGCCGGCATCGAGGCGGAAGCGCGTTTTTTCAGGGCCTTTGCTTATCGTACCCTGGTTTATCTTTTCGGCGGGGTTCCCATTATTTCGGAGGAAATAACCGAACCCAGATTTGACTATGCCCGGGAGACCAAAAAGGCTGTGCTGGAATTTATGAAAGCGGACCTGGAATTCGCCTCTTCGAACCTTCCGAAAGCCAACCCAGGCAACGGCAAGCTTGCCGCAGCCGCAGCAGATCATTACCTGGCCGAGACGCTCATTTCACTGGGACAATTCGACCAGGCGATCGCGGCTGCGTCGCGTGTTATCGACGACGGACAGTATCGCCTCATGAGTGCACGTTTCGGTAAACATACCGGCAAGGCCGGCGATGTTTTCTGGGATTTGTTCAGGCTCGGCAACCAAAACGGTGTGGACGGGAACAAGGAATCCATTTTGGTCTGGCAAATGGAGTATGGTGTAAACGGTGGTAATAACGCTACCTATTCCATCGAACGAACATGGGGCCCCTACCTTGAACAACTTAAAGACTCAAAGGGAGGAAAAGCCATATTACCGGCCGATAGCCTCGGGAGGAGTATTGGCTTTCTCCGCCCCTCCGAATACCTTGAAACCACAATCTGGAAGTCCGATTTCAACAATGATATCCGAAACTCCCATTACAATATGCAGCGGCAATTCTACAACAATAATCCGGCGTCTGCTGAATTCAACAAGGTAATTACGCCAAGCGCCTCCGAATTGACCCGCAATTATTTTGTATGGGTCAAGAAAGCCG
>CAMLNK010000440.1 GCA_946481035.1 uncultured Dyadobacter sp.
AAAACGCGTTATAGTTCTAATACACAATTCAATAGCCAAATCAATATTTATATAATCCTTTTAAGAAAATCATGAATATTTATCATTTATAGCAAGACAGAACAGGATACTATTTCCCTCGCTGCATTTTAGTATTGTATGATATTGCGGAATGTCACCGCCGATATTCCTGAACCACTAACCCCTTGAACTTGTGTTACTCCAAGCAACCGAAACTTTCTGGCTTTGGCAATTTTTAGGACGATTGCACCCTTTACTGGTCCATTTCCCCATTGGGCTTCTCTGCATTGCATTGCTTTTTGAACTCATCGACTGGAAGCATAAATCGACCGTCCTGCGCGATGGTACGCGCATTATCACGTGGATCAGCGCAGGAAGCGCGGTGCTGTCCGTCGCATTCGGGTTGCTGCTGGCCAGCTCCGAAGATTCCAGTGGTACCAACCTCGAAATCCACCGCTGGGCCGGCATTGTCACCATGGTGCTTTCCCTCGTTACCGCATTTACATTGCGCTCGGGCAGCAGGAGCCTCTTCCGCGGGCTGTTGCTCACAACCGTTTTCGGCGTGTCGTTCGCGGGCCATTATGGCGCGATGCTCACGCACGGTGAAGATTACCTGTCGAGCGTGCTGCCGGGAGGAGAAAAAGCAGTAGAACCCGAAGGCGAAGCCGAAGCGGATTTTGTGCTGACCAATAACGGCGCATTAAACCCGGAACAAATACAAACCCTGAATGTGGAAGTCAGGACGATCCTGGCGCACAACTGTTACAGCTGCCACGGCGAAAACAAAACGAAAGGCGAGCTCCGGCTCGATAGCAAAGCGGCCATTATGAAGGGCGGCGAACACGGTGTGGTGGTAGTGCCCAGCCACCCCGATAAAAGTGAGCTGATCCGCCGGATTTCGCTCCCGAAAGGCCATAAGGAGGCAATGCCGACCAAAGGAAAGCGCCTGACCGAGAAAGAAGTGAAACTCCTGGAATTCTGGATCGAAAAAGGGGCGCCATGGCCCGATGGCAAGGAAAAAAGCATTTACCGCGTGGCAGACCTCGCGCCGCGTACACCCCAGGTACCCGCCGCTACGGCAGAGCTCAATAAGCCTGTCGACCTTTTCGTGAATGCCTATTTCCAGAAGAATAAAGGAAGCTGGAAGCCGGTGGTCGATGACCGTACTTACATTCGCCGCGTTTCCCTCGACATTACCGGGCTGCTTCCCGCCCCTGAAAAGGTGGATGCATTCGTAGCGGATACCCGTCCCGACAAGCGTGAACTGCTTGCCAAAGAGCTGCTGAACCAAAACGATGCTTATGCGCAGCACTGGATGACCTTCTGGAACGACGCCCTCCGGAACGATTACGATGGTACCGGCTACATTACCGGCGGCCGTTTTGGTATTTCGAAATGGCTCTATGCGAGTTTGCTGGACAACAAGCCCTACAACTGGTTCGTGAAAGAGCTGATCAGCCCCAACAAAGATTCTGAGGGTTTTATTAAAGGCATCAAATGGCGCGGGACAATCAATTCGAGCCAGCGCACCGAAATGCAGGCAGCTCAAAACGTAGCACAGGTGTTTTTGGGGTTGAACCTTAAATGCGCTTCCTGCCACGACAGTTTCATCAGCGACTGGAAGCTGGCCGACGCTTATGCATTCGCCAACATCTTTGCAGATACGCTGCTTGAAATCAACCGATGTGACAAGCCTACGGGCAAAATTGCAGGAACCCGCATTCTGTACCCCGAGCTCGGGGAGATCGAAGTGAATGCGAGTACTGAAAAACGCCTCCGCCAACTCGCCGATTTCCTGGTGCAGCCCAAAGACGGCAGGTTGTACCGCACGCTCGTGAACCGTGTGTGGGCACAGCTGATGGGCCGCGGCATTGTGGAGCCGGTGGACGCGATGGACAATCTGCCATGGAGCCAGGACTTGCTCGATTGGCTGGCATCAGACTTTGTTACGAATGGCTATGATGTCAAAAAACTCATCTATACCATTGTTACATCGAAGACCTACCAGCTTCCGTCGTCGTCCGTGAAAGAAGCGGGGGATATTATGGCGTCCGACTATAAGTTCACCGGCATGGTGCGCAGAAGGCTTACCGCCGAGCAGTTCGCCGACGCGATCAGCACAAGCTTCACACCGATGTATGCCGACACGGCGCTTGCTTTGAAAAAGCTGCCGGAGGATATTAAGACACGCCTGCCGTTCCCGCGCGCGGCGTTCGTGAAGAACGATCCATTCCTTACTTCGCTCGGCCGGCCCAACCGCGAGACCGTGAGTACCGGCCGCACTTCGCAGGCCAACCTGCTCCAAGCACTGGAACTCACGAATGGGTCGAAATTCACCGAAACGCTCAAAGCAGGGTCGAAGGCATGGAAGGCGCAATACCCGACGTCCGATTCACTGGTGACGGCACTTTACCGGAAAGCATTGGGCCGGGCACCGGTACCGAAAGAGCTCGCCGCAGCCAAAAAGATCCTCGGCCCAACACCCAGCGAGGAAGGCATTCAGGACCTTGTGTGGGCGATTGCGCTCGTGCCGGAGTTTCAGTTGATATATTAAATGTATAATACAAATATTACATATTCTAAATATCAAATGAATAACACTTTAAATACAGATATAACATTTATAATATATAGTACAAATCAAAAAGTTAGTATTAATTATAAATATTAAAAGTATTTAAAGTGTAAAATATATTTTCTTATAAATCATTGAAATACAATCTTTTAAATAAACATAGAAATGAATATCCAATGGAATAGGAGGGAGTTCCTGCAACGGGCTAGCGCAGCAACGATGGCGGCATTGGCGGCCGGAGCACCCATATCAAACCTGCTTACCTCATGCCGGGGCAAGGCGGGAGCCAATTCTTCGGCGGACACAGTGATACTTTTATGGATGGCCGGCGGCATGGCGCACACCGAAACTTTCGACCCGAAAGCATATACGCCGTTCGAAAAAGACATGGAAGGCAACCGCGTTTTAAGCACATTCAAATCGTTCCCGACCAAGCTCGACGGCATCCATTTCTCGGACGGTTTACAGTCGATCGGGCAGGTGATGGACAAGGGTACGCTCATCCGTTCGTACGTGGCGGCCGACATGGGACACATCCTGCATTCGCGGCATCAGTACCATTGGCACACTTGTTACGAGCCACCTCAGACAGTCGCCGCGCCGCACATCGGTTCATGGATTGCGAAGGAGCTGGGACCCAAAAATCCGGTGATCCCCGCATTCATCGACATCGGCCAGCGGTTCACGGTAGGCGAGGCCGAAGAGCTGAAAGCATTTCACACCGCGGGTTTCCTCGGCAATGAGTTCGGTCCGTTCTTCATCCCCGACCCGAGCCAAGGCCTCGAAAGCGTGCGCCCGCCCGTGGGTATGGATGCGAAGCGTTTCGAGCGCCGGAACCAGCTGTACAATGAGCTGATCAACAACAGTCCGGTAGGAGAGTTCGGCAGCGACTACCAGCGCGAGTCGCTGAAACGGTCGATGGAGCAGGCTTATGCATTGCTCAACTCACCCGAATCGAAAGCATTCGACCTCAGCACCGAGCCCAAAAAGAGCTATGACATTTATAATACCGGCCGCTTTGGACTCGGTTGCCTGCTCGCCCGCCGGTTGACCGAACAGGGCGCGCGCTTCATCAGCGTCACCACCGAATATGAGCCATTTAAAGGCTGGGACACACATGAAAATGGCCATACGCGTTTGCAGGATATGAAAAAGCAAATCGACGGCCCCATTGCGCAGCTCATCAAAGACCTTGATGAGAAAGGCTTACTCGACCGCACGATGATCGTCCTTGCGAGCGAGTTCAGCCGCGATATGATGGTGGAAGGCCGCCCGGATGCGAAAGTGAAGGAGCAGGTTGCACAACCCGACATTCTCTCCGACCTTAAATTCTACGGAATGCACCGCCATTTTACCGACGGCTGCTCGATGCTGATGTTTGGTGGTGGTATAAAAAAGGGCTTCGTTTACGGCAAAACCGCAGACGAGCGACCTTGCAAGACCATTGAAAACCCGGTGAAGGTCGACGGCATTCACCAGACCATTTACCATGCATTGGGCATCCCGCCGGATACCCAATACGAAATCGAAAAGCGGCCGTTCTATACGACGCCCGACGGAAAGGGCCTGGCCGTAAAAGAGCTGCTTTCGTAGCTTCAACCATTTCCCCTGCCGGAGAATGCTGATAATCAGTCCTTCGGCAGGGCTTTTCCTCTTACTATCTCACCTGCTTTTTATCCTATATCAAGGACCGTCGGCATCGCTTCGAACGGAAGGGTTCGCCATGCCCGATATAAGATATATCCTAAAAACTCATGTTAATTAAATATTAATCAAAACCAGACAGAGCAGGACAGTCTGTTGTTGCATTCGTTCTAGTATTGCATAAATGTTACTTTAAGGATGAATAATTGTCTTTTATACGTCACAAAGACATTTATTTCTTAGAGTATTCCAACTCTTCATCAACGATAAATCCGGCAAGTTTTCAGGCCTCTACCTTAAACCCAACCCTGCTTTTCCAGTCCCCACAATTGTTCACTTAAACCGATTACTATGAGAATAGAGAGCTTAACCGATTAACCCCGTATCCCGGGCGTTTTAGAAAATGCTCCGGGGCCTCTGCTAATTACTAAATCTAAAAATGAAGCTTATGAATCAATTTCGACAATCTCCTTATTGTGTCCGATTGAATTCGATCCTGAAACTTTCTGTGGGCCAGGCGCTCATTGGAGTGGCTTGCGGATTCAATGCAATGGCCGATAACAGTTTCAATCTTAACCCGCTGGTTGTAAGCAGCAATATCACCGCCGACCGGACGATCAAGGGAA
>CAMLNK010000441.1 GCA_946481035.1 uncultured Dyadobacter sp.
GCGGCGGCCGAAGTAGTATTTGTCGAGGTCGCCTTCCCAGGTACCGCTTGCGCCCGTGCGGAAGTGGTGGTCCATCAGGTTATGGCCCAATTCGCCGGAGTCGTTCCCCATTCCGTTCGGGAAGCGGTCGGAGGTGGAGTTAAGGAGCAATGCAGTGGTTGCCAGCGCGCTCGCACATACGAAGATGATGTTGGCAAAAAACTCCCGTTCCTGCAAAGTAACCGTGTCGACGACGCGTACGCCGGTAGCGCGGCCGCCCTGTTTTTTACCATCATAAATAATCTCGCGAACCACCGAATCGGGACGGAGCGTGAGGCGGCCGGTTTTCATGGCCGGCGGCAATGTCGACGACTGTGTGCTGAAATAGGCGCCGTACGGACAGCCATAAGAGCAGCGGTTGCGGTACTGGCAGGGGCCACGGCCACCGTCGAGTTGTATTTTTGTAGGTTGAGAAAGGTTGGCAACGCGTCCGATCGTCATGGTACGGCCGGGGAATTCTTTTTCCAAACGCTTACGCACTTCTTTTTCAACAAAATACATATCCATCGGCGCGATGAAATCACTGTCGGGCAACTGCGGCAAGCCGAGTTTTTCGCCCGAGATACCTACGTGTTTTTCAACATAAGAATACCACGGCGCAATGTCCTTATAGCGGATCGGCCAGTCGACGGCGATACCGTCTTTGAGGTTGGCTTCGAAGTCGAGATCGCTCCAACGATACGATTGCCGTCCCCACATGATGGATTTTCCACCGACGATATTCGGGCGGAACCAGTCGAAGCGCTTTTTTTCTTCGTAGGGTTGGTCCATGTCGTTCATCCAGTACTTCTCGGTCATTTCGTTGTACGGATAATCGCGCGACAGGAATGGGTGGGTTTCCTTTTGTTTGACCGTCAGGCGGCCGTTATACTGGGTTTCCCAGGGAGCCTTCAATGCATTTTCGTAACCTGTAACGTGTTCGAGGTTTTTGCCCTTTTCGAGCATGAGCACTTTCAGGCCCTTTTCGGTCAGTTCTTTCGCCGCCCAGCCGCCGGATACTCCGGAGCCGATCACGATGGCGTCGTAGGTAATGTCTTTTTTTGCGTCAATATTAAGGTTCGCCATTTTTCTTTAAGAGAGTTTGGATTGTCAGGCAGTTGTCAGGAGGTCATGTGTTGGCCGTCGCTGCTGTCTTTAAATGTTTCCGTATTAAAGTGCCCAGCTTTTTTGTCCTTTGGGCATGGGCCAGCTGCCTTCGAACCGGCCGGGGATCGGCAGGTAATCGAGCGCCTGTGTCGCGCCGATTTCGGAAGTGAAATAGCCGGTAACGGTGAGCCCTTTCATTTGCAGGAAAAAAGGCTTGTCGGAAACAGTGGTCTTTTTAACAATGTCGTTCTTCTGGGTGGCATCCAATGCGGCGAAATCCTTGGAGTAGGTTTCTTTGGCAAGCGCATCTACTTTGGCGAGGCCGTCGTAGAACTTTTTCTGGTCCTCCATCGGGTAGCAGTCGCGCATTACGCGTACGATAAACTTCTCGGCTCCGGCTGCCTTGGCACCCGGTGTGCCCGTAGTGGGGATAATCACATCGGCAACTTCCGCAAGCAGGGCTTCCTGCTGAGCGGATACTTCGAGGGATGGGCCGAAATTCAGACATTCGCCTGCGATGCCGGCCATAAGCGGGGCCGAAATGGCGCCGCCGAGCAGGAAGGTTATTCTTTGAACAGCTTCTCTACGGTTCATGGTTAGGTTATTAAGTCAGGAAATTCAAATAGCTATAAAAAATATCTTTTAAAGATAATAAGATTGCCGATTCGGGCGTCAAAACAGGGCCTTTTTCCCGAATATTCATCCATAGGTACCATTCACACATCAAATTTCGTGAGGTCCAAATCCAGTGCTGATATTTGAATCATATTATTGAACTAGGGGCTGATGCAGCAGAAAGTCAAAGGGTCTGTTGGTACAGTTTTAGGTTAGTAATAGAGGAACGTTGAGTAAATAATGTAGATATCTTCCCTGAAATTCAGGGAAGATATTTTTTTAGAAGCCCTTGCAAAAGGGAAAGTGCAATTTCATAGTGTATAACTGACCTTACTAAGCGAACTGCCGAGATCGCCGCAGTTTCTGGGGGACTGGCGGATCCCGGAATGTACGATCGAAGCTGAAAGGCCGGACTTGTCCGGCTTTTTTTGTGCCTTTCAGGATGTAAAAATGCCCTTTTTGGCTTGATGTTTGGGGATTTTATCCTTTAATTCGGTCTGTTCATTTTAATACTATCTCAAATGGAATACAGACAACTGGGAGGATCGGGCTTGAAGGTGCCGGTGCTTAGCTTTGGTACCGGAACTTTCGGCGGTACCGGTGATTTCTTCAAGGCGTGGGGCAATACGCAGGTAGATGAAGCAACGAGGCTGGTAGGCCTCTGCATGGATGCCGGGCTCAATTTCTTCGATACTGCCAATGTCTATTCGCAGGGCTTGTCTGAGGAAATCCTCGGCAAAGCGATCATCGGGCTGCGCGACAAGATTATTCTTTCTACAAAAGCCACTTTCAGAATGGGGGATAAGCCCAACCAGTCCGGTTCGGGCCGCTTTCACCTCATCAAGGCTTGTGAGGACAGTCTCCGCAGGCTGCAAACGGACTATATCGACGTTTACCATATGCACGGCTTCGACGGCACCACGCCGGTCGAAGAAACGCTCAGCGCATTGAACGACCTCATACGCGCCGGAAAAGTACGCTACATCGCGTGTTCCAACTTTTCGGGATGGCACCTGATGAAATCGCTCTCGGTTTCAGAGCGATATGGCTGGGCGAAATACATAGCGCATCAGGCGCATTATTCATTGCTGAGCAGGGAATTCGAATGGGAGCTGATGCCGCTCGCGGTCGACCAGAAAGTGGGAACGATCGTTTGGAGCCCGCTGTCGGCGGGGCGTCTGGGCGGAAAGTACCGCAGAAGCCAGCCTCTACCGCCGGAAAGCCGCATTGCGCAAGGTGGTGGCGAGGGCCCGGCAATACCGGAAGACTTTTTCTTTCATCTGATCGACGTGCTGGACGAGGTGGCCGCCGAAACGGAAAAGACCGTAGCACAGGTGGCGCTGAACTGGCTTTTGCAGCGCCCTACGGTGAGCAATATCGTGATAGGCGCGCGCAATGAAGAGCAATTAAAACAAAATCTGGGCGCTGTGGGCTGGAACCTTACTTTGGAACAAGTAAAGCGGTTGGACGAAGCAAGCGAAAAATCGCCGATCTATCCCTACTGGCACCAGCGGAAGAATACCAAACTAAATCCCCTTCCCGATTTTTACGGGCAGCTTGCAGGGCGCCAATGACCCGCAACCGGAGGTCGCCCCGACCTACGCGGCCCGACCTACGCGGCCTGCCCTGCGCGGCCCGACCTGCGCGGCCCGACCTGCGCGGCCCGACCTCCGGTTACCTGGCTTCGGGAATGTAGAGGCCGTGCTGCATGGCATATACAATGAGATCTGTGGTGCGGCGTACTTTGAATTTATCCATCACACTGCGGTGATAATATTGCACCGTATGGGCGCTTAGTTTTAGCTCGTAAGCGATTTCCTTGATCGTGTGGCCGCCGCAAACTTTTTGTAATACTTCCTTTTCCCTCGGTGAAAGGTGCATCACCACTTCTTCTTCTGTAAACACGCTGTTGATGAGGCTATCGCGGATGGCTTTGCCGATATATTGTTTGCCGGAGCTCACCTGAAAAATCGATTCCTTAAATTCCTCGAACAGCGCCGATTTGGACAGGAAACTGTTCGCTCCCCGGCGTATCGTGTGTTTGACGGTCTGCGCGTCGGTGATTGTCGATAACACGATCACTTTCATATCCCTAGGCATTGTCGAACGGCAAATGTCGAGTAGTTCCAGGCCGTTCTGGCCGTTCAGTCCCAAATCCATGACTAAAATATCGGGCGGCGTCGTACTTCTTTCTGTCAGGAACTCTTTGCCATCCGTATAAGTGTCTACCATTTTAACTTCCGGCACGAGCTTTAAAAGGTTTTGCAGCGCATCGGCCAGTAGGAGGTGTTCATCTACTAAAACTATATTCATAGAATAACTTTTAGAGTTTATTCGACTTAATTTTACTACACCTGTTTTTATACAATTCGATCATTTGATTTTCATTGACGCAGGAGGAGGCGCATTGAAATATACGCCCGTTTCTTATATAGTCGATATTACTACATAAAATACTCGAATACAGCCAAAAGTAACCATCGTAAGTGCAGTAGAAGTTATTTTCCGGCAACTACTCCGTGTGAATATACGATTATTGCGTAGATAAAATTAATTCGACTACCCTAATTTTTTGGGGGTGTTACCATACTCAAAATATGTGGGTTTGTTTTGATTCATTTATAGATACATTTGCAAATAAGTACTATTTAGTTTGAGAAAATAGTATAACTAGTTAATGCAATAATTAACTCACTTTCATAAATCATCAACACATAAACCATATTAATAGTACGATTAAAAAATTACTCATCTCTCTTGGCTGGTCACCCAGCCATTCGTTAGACGACGACACCTTCACAAGAACAAACATCTGTTGTAGCCGCGTATATATCTAAACGGACGCTTACGGATGGGCACCACACAGAAATGGACAACGCTACCGGCTTTCCCGGGATAAGGTGTATCATGCTCTAACTTATTGGATTTCTTGTATTTACATTCATTTGCTCACATAACGGTTTATTTCTATTCTAAAATTTCTATCTCTATGAAAAGTTCTATCGGCTATTTGATCAAGAAGTTGACACCGTCGCGGTTCCTTCGTGACGTTGCGGTGGCAGCGATGGTTGCTTCGGTATTTTCGTTCAATTCGTACGCTCAG
>CAMLNK010000442.1 GCA_946481035.1 uncultured Dyadobacter sp.
TGCAGCCCTATACTACTCAGCTTCTTTTATTGCAATAGCAATTCGATTTACCCCGAATCGTCACGAAACACGCCACGCTGGATTATAGCCCCCCAATCAGCCTGGGTGCGTCTTTATCTCTTCAAGAATTCAAAACTGTTTCAAGTTCTGAAAAGAACGGCCGGTACCGCATGGTCATTTCGATCACGCAGCCACTTAAACTATTCATTCACCACTATCTAAGTTTAAAACCCTTAGTACTATGAACAATTGCTACACTCGAAAAACACAAAAATGGACAGCTCTTCATCACATTTACAGGTTTTTATGGATCCTGCCACTCTTCACAAGTTTAAAATCAACCGCCCAGAATGTCGCTTATCAAACCCTATATACGAGTGCGACCTTTGACGGCCGGGCAATTAACCAAAGTTTACCCGTTGGAAGTATTTCCGGTAATGGTAATGTCGCCTCGGGAGGCGCAACCTACTCGATAGCACTTGTTATTCCACCAGGCACGAATGACGTTAACCCTACTGTCTCGATCAACTACCATTCGATGGCAGGAAACGGTGTTCTGGGGCAAGGCTGGGACATTGGCGGATTGTCGAAAATTACCCGCTCCACGCGGAATATGTATTTTGACAACGAGACGAATCCTGTCGTGATGACCAACAGCGACAGGTTTGTGCTGGACGGCGCCAGGTTGATAGCTAAGGCGGGCAACTACGGAGACCCAAATACAACCTACGGAACCGAAAACGAAAATTTTGCAACCATTATCTCCAAAAGCACACAAGGGAATGGCCCGCAATGGTTTGAAGTAACCACCAAAGATGGCGTGAAAATGGAGTACGGCAACACCCCGGATTCCAGGCTTACCGGTCAGTTTGCCACCGTACTTACCTGGGCGCTTTCACGCATCCTGTATCCTGATGGGAATTATATCACCTTCAAATACAACACCAACGCCACTTTCGCCTTGCTGATCGATGAGATCAACTATACGGGCAATGTCGCGCAGGGGCTGGCTCCCTATAACCAGGTCAAATTCGATTACAAGATCCGCACCATCGATGAAAATGCCGGTTTTGAGAATGATACAAAGGTCGAAAGCAAGTATTTACTTGACAAAGTCACCGCCAAAGCCGAGGGATCGACCGTCAGGAGTTACCAGTTCAGTTATGGGCACGACAATATCAATTCCTATTTAAAAGAGGTCATCGAGGCAGGTAGCGACGGCACGCAACTCAATGCTACTATTTTCAAATACGGCAACCCGCCTGCCGATTTCAGCACCGTCACCACGGATGGATATGACTACCCTTCGTCGACAACTATTACAGGAGATTTCAATGCTGACGGCTTAACTGACTTCCTGGAAGCCAGTCTCATTCAGAATCCGGCCGTATACAGGATGATCGTTTATGTAAAGTACCCTGCTTACATCGCTCAGCCCAACAGCTTTTTTGTGGATAATGTAACCGACGCACCTGTCGCTTACAGCGTCGTCAAGAAACAAAGCATACCCAACTCGTTTGACTTTTCCGCCTACGATTTTACAGGTGATGGAGCCGATGACGTTTTAATGACCAACATTGCCGGTTCTGGCCAGAATCGCACATTAACCAGCCTCCGCATTTACCGCACCGTTCAAAACTATGATTGGCAAACCAACGCCCAGCCTGCCATTCAATTCGATCAACTAAACATTTCCCCTTACACCGGTTACTCCAAAATCCACCCCAGCGGACACTTCATTTTTCCCGGCGACTATGATGGGGATGGCATTCAGGACATACTGACCATGCTGGGAAGTAATGCTGTCAATTACAATTGTCATCTCTATAATGGAAAAGTCCAACCTGATTTTGGATCGATCGTTATTTCAGGCGTATTCTCGTTAGCAGTAAGCGATTGACCCACCGCCGACAAAGTCCACGTCGTAGATTTCAACGGCGATGGCAAAAGCGACATCATGCTGATCAAAGGCATGAATTGCGAGGTCTTTACATTCGATGGCTGGACGGCACGCCGCATTCATTATTCAACCAATTATCTCACCAAAGACCATCTCAGCTACTTCGGCGATTTCAACGGCGACGGTAAAACGGACATTCTTGCCAAATTAACCACCTCCGGTGCCTGGAAAGTGGTTATTTCTAATGGAATCGGTTTTTACGAATCACCCTTTACATTTAACACAACCCCCGACACCGACCCTTTCACAGGCGATCAGCTGGGTATCGCTGACATCAACGGGGATGGTAAGTCGGACATTTACCATGGGTGGCAAGTACCTCCATCGACAACTTCCAACTTCGATGTTTACTACGGGAAGGGCTATTCAAGCACCGGAGCCAATTTTTACAGGATCAATAACAGCTATGTAGTGAACCTGGGCGCTCCGCCTCCGATGATCGGCGATTTCAACGGTGACCGTCGCGCCGATATCGCCAATTACAAAAGCCCTATTTTGACAATGGATCTTTTCTATTTCAAAAAAGAAGGTAGGGAAAATCTGCTTGAAAAAGTGAAGAACGGCTATAACCACGTAACCGAGTGGATTTACAAAAAGCTAACCGATGAAAATGGCTTCCACATTCGCGGAAATCTCACGGCTTACCCATTCAATGCAATACAGCCAGCGCTATATGCCGTTTCCGATTTCAAAATGCAGAACGGCATTGGCGGCTATAACAACATCCAATACACCTACGAAGCAAGTAAGCTGCACCGGGCGGGCAAAGGCTTTCTCGGGTTTGGTAAAATAACAGCCAACAACCTGGCAACAGGAATTAAAACGGTGGCTGAAAACGAATTCAACACGACTTACTACACCGCAATCCCTTACCGGACGTCGGTGTATCTCGCCTCTACAAGTGCCCTACTGAGCCAAACAACCAATACCAATATAGCCGTTTCTCCCGCCGCCAAGCACTTCTGGATAAAGACAACCAATATCGTTGAAAACAAGGTACTGGAAGGCAGAACGACCAGTACGGTAAATGTGTATGACAACTTTGGCAACGTTACCCAATGTACAGTCAGCAACGGCGTCGAGACCGCCGTTACCGCCACCGTCTACGGTGCCTACCCGGCCGGGGTAGTAAACAAGCCGACCTCAGTGACCGTCACAACGACCCGTTCGGGCCAACCTGCCTTCACCGTTTTAACAGGGTACGGTTATAACGGCATTGGCCAGCTCACTTCGAAAACGGATTTTTCGGGCCTTCCAAAAAATGTGGTCACCGCGTACGAATATTTTCCTTTGGGAAACCTGAAAAAGACAACTATTACCCCGAATGGTCCGAGTGCTTCCCTGCCGCGAAGCACATCAGCCATATACGATCTGAAAGGCCGCTATGCCGAATCAAGTGTGAACGAACTCGGCCAGACCTCGACTGCCACTTATGATCCCAAATGGGGCAAACCCTTAACCTCCACAGGCGTCGACGGACTTACTACAACTTATCAATACGACGTATTCGGAAGGCCTACCGTTACAACGATTCCAGCGCCAGCCGCTTACAACATCACCCAAAGCTACGGATGGGACCTGGCTGGCGGGGCGGTATGGTACAGCCTGGTTTCACATCCTGGTAAGCCCAATGTCAAAACATGGTACGATTTGCTGGGCCGCGAGATCAAAAGAGAGACCGAAGGCTTTGGTAACCAGGCCGTCACACAGCTTCAAACCTACGATGCAAGGGGCAACGTTGTTTCCAGTACCCAGCCCTATAAAGCAGACGAAACATACATCACAACCACCACGCAATTCGATGAATACAACAGGCCCTTCAATATCAATAGCGGCGCTTTGGGCACGAAAACGATCAGCTATGCTTATGCTGCCGGAGACCTTACAACCACCACGACTATCCCAACCGGCACGACCTCTCAGAAGACCGATGCCGGTGGAAAGGTAATCAGCTCGACGGACGATGGCGGGGCATTGGTGTACACCTATTTTAGTCACGGCGGAGTAAAGGACATCAAAAACGGGGCCGTTACCCTTGCCGCCAATCAATACGATGCCTATGGCCGTCAAACACATCTAACCGATGCCAATGCGGGCACCACCCAATATGAATATAATGCACTGGGCGAGTTGGTCAGCCAAACCAATGCCAACGGAGCCACCTACACATTAGCCTACGACATTGCCGGGAGAATCGCCACCAGAACAAAAGCGGGCGAGCCGGCAACGACTTATCAATACCGGGCCTCGGGCAACGGAATCACCCAGATTGAAAAAATAACCGGTTTTGCCGGAAACGTGGAGGATTACACTTACGATGCCTATGACCGGGTTGCCACTATCACGGAAACTATCGATGGCTCAGCATACACCACCACCTACACTTACAACAATTACGGGGACATTGCTTCGGTGTTGTATCCTTCCGGGTTTGGTACAAATCATGCTTATGACAGCAATGGCTATCCTACGACCGTCAAGAACACCAACAGCTCGGTAACGCTCTATACCAATACCGGCATGAATGGCCTCGGCCAGAACACGGCTTACACGTTAGGCAATGGCAAATCATCGGTTATCAATTACGACTACGGCATCCCAAAGCTATTTTCCACAGCTGGCGTACAGAATCTGGAACTAACCTGGGATTATCCCAAAGGCAACCTGACCAAACGAAAGGATTACATTAAAAACAAGGAAGAAAGCTTTACCTACGACAACCTCAGTCGCCTGCTCACCGCCACCGTCGCAGGCAAGCCCGTACAGACGCTCACGTACGAGCCTTCCGGCAACATTGCCTCGAAAACCGATGCCGGGCAGCAATTCAGCTACCATCCCGCAAAACTCAACGCGCTCGCGGGCATCATTGCGCCTACCACCGC
>CAMLNK010000443.1 GCA_946481035.1 uncultured Dyadobacter sp.
CATCAATCCGACGAACGCGCTCGTGGTCGTCGCGGCGGCGGTCGTACCACAGTCCGTAGTTGTGATCCACGACGGTAATGTGCTGTTTTTGCAGCGAATCGGTCATTTCCGACAAATCATCGGTAACTCCTTTGCCCACACGGCCGGGCACATAGCGGGTAATGTGCGGCTTGGCGGCCTGCACGTCATGCGGACGAATGCTCCCGCGCCACCAGGGAACTTCGTGGCGCGCACCGGTAACGAGTTCGTTCCCGCGCACCAATCGCCCGTTGCGGATGGTTAATGCAGGGAGTGTGCGGGTGTTTTTTATTGGATTAAAATTGATTTCATCAATGGATTTCACATTGGGTACCGCGGTGAGCGCCACTGTAATTGGATTGTACTGCGCAGCCTTGTCGATCCACTCATTCAACAATACTGCCGGCTGATGCGAACCTGCCACCAATGCAGCGGCCTGGTCAAGGCTTGGGCTGCTGGAAGCTTCCGTTTCTTTGGGTACCAGGAAGGATTTGGTCAAAACCTGCTTGCCGAGGCGCTCGGCGAGTTGCGCATAATAGAGGCTGCGCGGTTGGATATGCTCATTTACATTTTCCCAAAAACCATCGCCTGCAAAAGCCGCCCACGCCCCGAATGCGAAGTTCTGCGTCCCCGGCGGTGCAAAATTCTCGATCCGCGAGGCTGAGCATTGCCAGAAAACGGAGTTTGCGGCCGTCCACCCGGCGCCCTGCCCGTCCTGGCCCCGGTTTTTGAAACTCAATGCATTACCATCGACATTCACAATATCAAACAGCACGCCGGAAGCCCAGCTATCGATCGCCCCGCTGAAACCGTTCGGTAACCGGGACTCGCATTGCACGAATGCATTCGGGCCGGGGGCAACATAGCCGGCGGCAAAATCATGTAACCCATTTTCGGCATAACAACGCTGGAAAAGCGTCTGCCCGCCCTGCGTGAAAAACGTATTCCGCCGCTGCCCGGCAATCTCCGAAACCGGTTCCAGCGACTTGCAATCCTCGACAGTCACCTTCGAAGCCGATTCATAAACCGCCACCGCCGATCCCGCCAGATGCCGGAACGTAACCTGCCTTACCCAGGCATTTTCGGTATTTTCAAAAGTGACGCCCATCCAGCGATGGTTTTCGTCTTTCAGGTTCTTTGAGTCAAAAGTCGATTCGATGCGGATGTTTTCGATACCCACATTACTAATGCGACCCTCCCATTGATAAGGAACTACAAACCCGCCGCCAAACTTTGCGTCCAATGCGGTCGTAATCGGCGCGTCGATGGTAATGCGGTTGCCGGAAACGGACGTAACGGTCCGATCCCAGGTAATGTCACGCTGCCCCGGTTTCCAACCGAGCCAGCCGGTTTCCCCGCCGAATTCCTCCATTTTAAGGCTTTTGATCCATTCAGCAGTAGAAGGCCGCACAATGCGAACGCGGTCGCCAACTTTCAGAGAGCCCGCATTTTCAATCTCAAAATGCATTGCATTCACCGGCACATAGGCATCGGTAACGCGCAGTTTAGGTTTTATTACAACATTATCATGACCAACAACACGAATCACCGTCTCCCGCGTACGCCCGTCGCCCAGCAGCACAGTACCATTCTCGCCCATTCCAACCCCACGAATGACTACCCCTGACTTCCTCATGACAATACCTGACAAAACGCGATGCGTTCCCGCACCCAGCAACACCGCTCCCCGCAATCCGTTCGCATCGACAGGCAACCCGCCCACATAGTCGATCGCCGCCTGAATGCGCGTCGCAGCATCGCCCTCACGCGCGGGCACGGTTACACGTATGGGCGCGTCCGGGATCGCCTGCGCACCTGCCATGTAGCCCGCGTATGAGAAATCAACTATCCGGTTACCCAGCGAATCGGGAGCATAAGCGAGCCGCCCATCCTCGGCCGGGGCAACGGGTGATGGTTTCTTAGGTTTCGTCTGGCCGAATGCAATGGGTACCAAAAGAAAATACAATCCTGTCAGCGACAGGATCGTATCGAATTTCATCACCTTAACCAAGTATCTCAGTCTGTCCAAAGCAATACTATTTTTGGCCCGGCGCGCCTTTCAGCGAAGCCAGGGTATCATGGTTGTTTTTGGGGTTTTTCCAATCCATTTTCTTCTTCGGATCAATGCCGTTGATGAACTTCTCGATATTGGAATAACCGTCGCCGCTCATGTCTTTCCGCGCATCCGACGGGTCTTTCGGGTTCAAACCGTACTTAACTTCCCAGTCGTTCGGCATACCGTCGTCGTCGGAATCCGGGTAGGGAGTTCCTTTGTACTCGGGGTAGCCTCCTACCTGCGAAATGTCGGTGATAATGCCGTTTTTGTACGAATCGATCGGCAGGCGGCGGTGCTCAAACTGCTTCTCCGGCAATTTTACATTATCCAGCGGATTGATCTTTCCTGTACGTACCTGTGTGGTCACACGCGCATCCACAGGGTCGCGGCGCGGGAGCGTAGCGCCTGCATTCGCGATCACGTAGTCGAACGACTCCTTGGCGGTCATAATCGGGAACTGCGGC
This sequence comes from uncultured Dyadobacter sp., assembly GCA_946481035.1. The sequence continues at coordinate 2,539 of CAMLNK010000443.1, forward strand.
ATCGGCAGCGGCTCGTGCCATCTGATATTGTCGGTGTATTTGCCCGCATCGGCATGGTCTTCCACCTGCACACCGCCATCCCAGTTGTTTTTGGTCACCTTATCGTAGCCTTCCATGATGTTGCCATTCACATAGGCGCGGCCGTAAACCTGGTATTTCAGTTTGCTGCGGCCTGCTTCCGGTTTCAATATCCGGTAGCCTATCGGCGAATCCTTCGGTGTTTCAGGGCCTGGTTTGAAGTAGTTGTTCACGATATTGTACATCGCCCGGTAATCGCCGCCGTCTATCGACCGGTGCACCCAGTTAAACACCACATTGTTTACAAAATTGAATATCCCGAACCAGCCGATCGACGGGTTACGTCCCGCATTATTCGCCCAAAGGTTGCGCATAAACGTGCAGTTTTCTCCGCCCAATGTGCTGCCGAATGCGTGGTTCCAGGTATCGAGCGTTTCGGAGAAAATCGAATTCTGAATGGTAATATTGACGGTCGGAAGCTTCTGCTCCTGCGCACCGGTGCTGTCGTTGTACATATGCCGGTACATCGACATGTTTTCGTCCAGTCCCCAGCTCGCCGATACGTGGTCGATCATAATGTTACCGATCGGGTTGCCGCCGATGGAATCATCCCGACGCCCTACGAATGTTTCTCCCCGGCGGAAACGCATATGCCGGATCACGACATCGTGCGTGTTGATCCACACGCTCTCACCCGCCACGCAAACGCCGTCGCCCGGAGCGGTTTGCCCTGCGATCGTAATGTAAGGCGCCCGGATAATGAGCGGCGTTTTCAAACGGATAATGCCCGCCACATTGAACACGATAATGCGCGCACCACCCTTCTCGCAGGCATCACGCAATGTCCCCGGGCCGCTATCGGCCAGGCTTTTCACTACATACACCTGCCCTCCGCGGCCGCCGAAACTGAATGCGCCACCGCCCTCAGCACCCGGAAACGCAGGAATGTCGGACTGCGGCAGATCCACCGGACGCGCCGCCCAGGGAATATACGGCTTGCCTTTTTTGGCCTCGGCTTCAATGATCGGCAATGCTTTCTGCCACGCGATTTCGGATTTGCGCTCAGCCTCCGCGAGTAGCGAATCGCTTGTTTTCTTGGCCGCCGCAGGAATTTTCGGGTACTGGGCAAAGGCAGTTGAGCCAAGAAGCAAGCCGGCTAATGCCAGTTGGAGTGAATGTTTGGGAATAGGATTCATATTTGCTAATACGTTGATTTTTAAATATCTATAATTCTTGCGGTGCTCTGCACCTTTTGTGCTTTTGTTACCTATATCGTATCTACAATTCTTGCGGTGCGCTGCACTTCACCGTAAAGGCGCAGAGCGCCGTAAGAATTGTAGCAAATAGATCATCCCCAATTTATTACAAGGTGCAGCGCACCGTGAGAATTGTAGCCGATGCAGAGCACCATAATATTTGTAGACACCATAATATTTATGGATATAATGTTTGACATCATTTCAACGGATCAAACGACCCGGCCGGCCAGCCCAGGTTCTGTTCGAGGCGTGGGTTGTTGGTCAATGCCTGTTGCGGGATTGCGAAGAAGTAGTACTCCGGTTTCCAATTCACGAGGTATTTGGTATCCAGCTTCTTAGGCACGATTTCCATGTAGTTTTTGTAAACAGAATCGAGGTTCATACCGTCGCGGCGCGAAGCAAAATCTTCCGGCGCGGATGCTTTTAGGTTGATAGTCACCCCGTTGCGGCTTTTGCCGTTCAGCACCGTTTCGAATTTCTTCCAGCGGCGCAGGTCGTAAAAGCGCTTTCCTTCGAATGCCAGCTCCACTTGTCTTTCATGCAAAATAGCCTCAAACAGTTCCGCACGTGACATATTGGGGTTCAAACCATAATAACCGTCTGCACCCGCTTCGATACCCGCGCGCTTCCGAAGCGCCGTCAATTGCGCATAGGCTTCATCCAGCTTGTTCACGCCACAGGCAGCTTCGGCGAAATTGAGCATTACCTCGGCATACCGCATTTCGATCCAGTCGGTACCGGCATTGGCCACTGCGCCCGGTGCAAGGTTCGGGTCGATGGCTTTGCGGCAATAGAAGCCGGTTGAAGTGGCTTTCTGTTCGACGGTTTTATTGTTTACAAAATAAGTCCACAAACGGTAGTTTGGATTGCCGTTGATCTGCCAGGTAGCGCCATTGAATGCGATGGTCTGGTTGAAACGCGGGTCGCGGTTTTTGTAAAAAAGCTGCGCATCGTAGCCGGAGCTTTTTTCTTCGATATTCTTGCCATTCTTCATCGGAAAAGCCTGCGCTATTT
>CAMLNK010000444.1 GCA_946481035.1 uncultured Dyadobacter sp.
CTGTTATGCGGCCGGGTATATCGTCTTTGGTAACATCATCGACAAAATCGGCTCCAAGCTGGGTTATGCCGTTTCCATCATTATTTGGAGCGTGGCCGCTGTGGCGCACGCATTCGTAAAAAGCACTTTCGGATTTGGCGCCGTCCGCGCGGTACTGGGCCTTGGCGAAGCGGGTAACTTCCCGGCGGCGGTGAAAGCCACAGCCGAATGGTTTCCCAAGCGTGAACGCGCGCTCGCAACGGGAATCTTCAATTCGGGAACGAGTATCGGCGCCGTGGCAGCGCCTATCCTGGTACCCTGGCTGCTAAGCACTTACAGCTGGCAGGGCGCATTCCTGATCACGGGCGCGATCGGTTTCATCTGGCTGATATTCTGGTGGCTGATGTACGAAATCCCTTCACGCCACAAAAAAGTGGGCGCGGAAGAATATGCATTCATTCACAGCGACAATGAAGCCGGCGACGGCGAGAACCAGAAAACCATTCACTGGACCAAGCTGGTTACCCTGCCCCAAACCTGGGTATTCATTATTGGTAAATTTCTCACCGACCCGGTATGGTGGTTCTTCCTTTTCTGGCTGCCTTCCTACTTTGCAACCACATTTGCGCTGGATCTTAAAAAGCCAAGCATGCATTTGGCGATCGTTTACACAGCTACCACATTCGGCAGTATCGGCGGCGGTTACCTGTCGTCCTACCTGATCAAAAAAGGCTGGACGCCCCTCAAAGCCCGTAAAACCACATTGCTCGTGATGGCATTCGCCGTAATGCCGATCATCCTCGCGCAGTTCGCTACCGACATCTGGACCGTCGTAGGCATTATCGCTATCGCAACGGCAGCTCACCAGGCCTGGAGCGCAAACATTTTCACGATCGTATCCGACATTTTCCCGAAACGCGCGGTAAGTTCCGTGGTGGGTATCGGCGGTATGGCCGGCTCGCTCGGCTCGACGTTCTTCCCGCTGCTGGTAGGCGCGTTGCTCGACCATTATAAGGGAATAGGAAACATCGGCGCAGGCTACAATATCCTGTTCATTGTCTGCGGGCTGGCCTACATTGTCGCCTGGCTTGCCATCCATTTCCTGACCAGCCGCATGAAACCGGTTGAAGAATCGTTATAAACAACTGATTTACCAAAACATCACCAAAGCTGTAATATTGCTAGCATCGCATTCTGATGAAGAAGTACCGTTATCCCCTTTTTATCCTGGCTGTTTCGTCATTACTGGTGTATTGTAAAACCAATAAGCAAACCAGCCAGCAAACCACATCTTCCGCTACTACCACTGTTGCTAAGGAAGAAAAACCAGCCGGGCCTGCCGGACTGTCCCCATTCATACCCGCCTCGGAAACCATCGGTAAGATGGTCGTTGAAGATGGTTTTGAAGTAAAACTAGTTGCTGCCGAACCGCTCGTGAGCGCGCCAGTGGCGATGCAGTTCGACGATAAAGCCAGAATGTGGGTCGTGGAAATGGTGGGCTACATGCCTGACACCATCGGCACCGGCGAGGACATCCCGAATGGCAACATCGTGATCCTGGACGATAAGAACAAAGACGGCGTGTACGACGACCGCAAGGTGGTGATCGACTCGCTCGTGCTTCCCCGCGCAATATGCCTGATCGAAAACGGCATTCTCGTGGCCGAGCCGACTAACCTTTGGTTTTACGAACTGAAAAATGACCAGGTCGTTAAAAAAACGCTGGTTGACGCGAAATACACCGAGGGCGGCAACGTCGAGCACCAGCCTAACGGCCTCCTGCGCGCGATGGACAACTGGATTTACAATGCCAAATCCGACAAACGCTACCGCCATGTAGGCGGCAAATGGGTGATCGAACATACCCATTTCCGTGGCCAGTGGGGCATTTGCCAGGACAACTACGGACGCCTTTATTATAACAACAACTCCCAGAACCTGCTCGGCGATTATTTCCCTGCCGGCCTGGGCGCATGGAATAAGAACCAGAGAGGCGTGGCCGGCTATAATGAGAAGTCGGTGGCAAATAACAAAGTGTACCCGCTGCACCCTACACCGGGGGTGAACCGCGGCTATATGAAGAACGTCCTCGACGACAGCCTGCGCCTGAACGAGTTTACGGCCGCAGCCGGACCGGTCGTTTACCGTGGTGATCTGTTTGGCAAGAATTACGATTTCAATGCATTCGTACCCGAGCCTTCGGCGAACCTGATCAAACGCAATTTCCTGAATGAAAAAGGCTACATTGTGAAAGGGGATATTGCTTACAAAGGCAAAGAGTTTCTGGCCAGCACCGACGAGCGTTTCCGCCCGGTGAGCCTTTACAATGCGCCTGACGGTAGTATGTTCGTACTCGATATGTACCGTGGCATTATCCAGCACAAAACCTACCTGACACCCTACCTGAAAGGACAGATCGGCCAACGCAACCTTACACAGCCCCTTTCGGCAGGCCGCATTTACAAGATCGTTCCGAAAGGCTCGCAACCCAAACCGGTACTTATCCTGGACGGCGCGCAGGAACTGGTAAAGCTGCTGGGCCATCCTAACGGCTGGGTACGCGACCGCGCTCAGCAAAAACTGATCGACGGCAAATACAACCAGACCGTACCCGCGCTTCGTGAGGCTATCAAACAAACAGCTGATCCGTTGCTGGCCATCCACGCATTATGGACGCTCGAAGGTTTGAATTCTTTGAAACCCGAAGAAGCATTGAGCTGGATCCGGCAATCGGCCTGGACTTTCCGCGCCCAGGGACTTTATGCGGCGACGGCCGTGATTACACCTGGTTCCTACCAGCAATTTGCCACCGCATTTGACGGCATCGTCGATTCCGGCGATACGCTTGCGGCGCCTTACATTGCCTTGCTTGCCAAAAGCATCGAAAAATTTGACCAGAATGCATCCCGCGGGCTGCTGAACAAGCTGGCGGTCAAATACCCGAACAACCGCTACGTGTCCGACGCCATTATCAGCAACTTACAGGATCAGGAAGAAGCATTCCAGGGCGCCATTTCCGCCTCGGTATCCGACCAGAATGCGGTGCTCAACAAGCAATTGACCCGCGTGGTAACAGCTGTCCGCAGCGCCCAGGGCAACCGGAACCCGGAAATGCTGAAAAAGGAATTTCCCAAAGGCGAGGCATTGTTTACCTCGGTATGCCAGACTTGCCACGGTGCAGACGGCGGTGGCGTGAAATCGCTCGCTCCGCCATTGAACCAGTCGGAATGGGTGACCGGCAATAAGGATAAACTCATTTCCATCGTCCTTTTCGGCCTTACAGGACCCGTCAAAGTAAACGGCCACGTGTACCAGACGCCCGAAGTAAGCGGCGATATGCCCGGCATCGGTTACGACAAGGACATGCCCAACGAAGACATCGCTCAGCTCCTGAGCTTCATCCGCCGCTCGTGGCGCAACAATGCCGACAAGGTAACCACCGAAGAAGTAACCAAAGTCCGCACTAAGCTCACCGGCCGCGAAAAAGCATTCACCGAAGCCGAGTTGAACGGCATTTGATGGTATGTTGTTGATTTGGAATGAAAGGCGCTCCGAAAGGGGGCGTCTTTTTTGCTAAAAGAGGGTTATGATATCCCGTCTTGCGAAGTTTGACTGTTGGATGGGAGTAGCGAAGAATCTGCATGACTTATCAGGCCAAGCAATAGACTAATTTCTCGGTCAGAAAAAACGATCACTCTGTCGTGCTCAGGACCCACAATAGACATTCTTACGTCGCTTTCCTCGAAATTGGCCATATTATTTACAAGCTTTTCAAGTTGTATTCTCAAAGAGTCTTGCCGGGCATTTAACAGCCGAAGCTGGTAAATGCCCAACAAATGCTCTTTTGGCAGAATTGAAGATTTATTGTTTCTGCGAACAAAGTCTACCAACCTGGCGTCGCCATCATTATCGAACGTCATTAGATTGATCAGTTCTAGCAGCTCTTCTTCCGCAAGTTTTCGAATTTCGGCGTTCATTTCCTTAAACCCTTGAATACTTTGACCTATCTAAACCTCTGGACGTTTCAACAACCACCGCCCGATCAGGATCACGTTTACAATCACATAGCCACCAGCTGATTTTAATATGAAAGCAGGTCGATTTAACAGGTGCTCTTTGTCATCAAGGCGTTCGCCGGTTAATTGCTCTTGGTTCCTCGATTTCATATTTTAAAGACACGAACGTATCCAGCAAAATATACCCAATTAACATCACAAGAATCAGGGAAGTTACGGCCCAGATTTTAACAATCGTTTTCATCCAATGGGTTTATATCGATGAATGATAAATTCAATGCCAAATGGGATAACTTCCAGTAGACTGCCTTATTTGTCAAATGAGCAATGCTTGTCAGTGAGTAACCTACTGCCATCAAATCCGATAATAGAATCTATAATCTCCGATTCCGATAGATCACAATTTCCCTTCTTCTTGAAAAGGCCCCGCTCCCAAATTTGGTCATTTTCGGAAAAAATGTTGGCATTAACAATGGTAGAAGTAACCGATACAAATTCAACCCATACTCCACCATCTATACCACCTTTCCAAACAGCAGTTTCCGGTACATTTACCGGCCTCGACCGTTCAGTTTCGCCGCAACCCGAAATCCACACAACGAGCGCACCGAGAAAAACCCATTTCATGTAGCAGAGTTTTAGCAATACGTCGACTATCGCTAACAATTTAAAACAAATCAAACTTCCAGCCAATAATGTCACAAATGTGAGACATTTCACTACCTTTGTCAAATCATGAAAGACACCGAGCAAAGTATTATCGAAGCCGCGATCCGAATTTTTAATGAGGACCTGTCTGCACCCCTGGAAAAAGTGGCGGACCAGGCGCAGGT
>CAMLNK010000445.1 GCA_946481035.1 uncultured Dyadobacter sp.
TGGAAGAGGGGTTGAATGTAAATGTCGTCCTTTTCCCCGACAATGAGGACCCCGACAGCTATGTGCGCAGAGTGGGAGCCGAGGCTTTCAAAGCGCATTTGAAAAAGGCTTCGAAGGACTTTATCACTTTCAAAACGGAAATCCTTTTGCAGGATGCCGGAAACGACCCTTTCCGGCTGGCAGCGGTGATCCAGGAGGTGGTGAACAGCATCGTCAAGATCCCCGACGCCATCAAAAGGCAGGTATTTTTCCACCGTACATCGGAAATGATGCGGGTGGACGAGCAGATGCTGATCACCGAGGGGAATAAATTGCTCCGCAAACAGCAAACCGCCAAACCCTCTGAACGCCAACCGCGGCAAAACAATGCAGGTTCGCAGGGGTATGCCGGTCCGAAAGGCCCCGAAATGGACGGTCCGCCCGACCTCGACGCATTGTTCAGCGATGGTTTCGGGCCATTTGCTGGTGAACCGGATGCTAATCCATTCGCGCCGGAGGAAGCTGCCCCGGAGACATTTCAGCGGAGCAAGCTGCATTACCAGGAAGAAGCCTTCGTGCGCCTGCTCGTCGTACACGGCGCGCGGGAGCTCGAACCAACCATTACAGTTTGCCAGTATGTGCTAGGGCAAATCGAGGGAATCGAACTGAAAGATCCGGTATTCAGCCATTTGCTGACCTTGTTCCGCGAAAACTATAACCGGAACAATATTCTCACCACCGACTATTTCCTGCAACATCACGAGGTGGAGATCCGGAACCTTACCATTGAATGGCTGACCCAGAAGCATGAGCTCAGCGAACTTTGGAAGGAGAAATACGAGATTTATGTGCCTTTCGAGACGGACGTGCTGGACAAAACGGCGTTCAACAATATTCTCAGGCTGAAAAAGGCATTCATTGAAGAGAAAATGAAAGTTTGCCTGCAACAGGCGGTACACGCGCATACGGAAGAGGAGCAACATGCCATCATGACCGAATTCATGTTTTACAAAGGCATCAGCATGGCAGCCGCCAAGGAATTGGGAAGCGTAATCGGATAATTTAACCTAAATATTCGCTGCTATGAAAAATGCACTGGCCTTTTTGTGCTTCGTTTTTTTGATTACCGCCTGCAATCCATCCTATAAATTACTGAAAGTCAAGAAAGAAGACACTTTCAAACTCTCCGACTATCCTACTTACGGATTTTACGACATCGAAGCAAAAGGGGACACCGTTTCCAAGAATTTTGAGCAAAATGTGGGCATTATCAAAGACGCCATCGCCAAAAACCTTCAAGCCCGCGGACTCGACGAGGCGCGCGATCCCAGCCTGAAAATCAATATCGCGCTCAATGTGCAGGAGCAGCTGCAAACCCGGCAGACTGATTTCCGCACCGACGGCCTGCCCCGCTACATGGGCCAGCGGCGTTACTCGTGGAAAAGCGAAGAAGTTGTGACCGGCAAATACCGCGAAGGCACGATCGTGATCGACCTGGTGGATGCTGCCGACAACCGGATGGTGTGGCAGGGCGGCGCGAGCGGCATTATTCCCGAGAAAACAAAGAATTTTACCGCAGATATCAATCAGGTAATCAGCGAGGTGGTGACAAAAATACCATGATTACGGGCAGCAAAAAGGGCTGCCTCTTTATCGGAAACAACCCTTTCAATATCGTGAATATCGGAGTTACTAAACATTGTTGTTGACTACGCTGCGAGCTTTGTCGCTCACATTGTCGGCCACACCATTTGCTTTCTCTTTTGCATTACTTACGTTTTTCAGGAACCCTTCTTTGAGCTTGTCGGCCAGATGTGACAGTTCTTCAAGGCTTTTCTCATATTTATCCTTTGCATTTCCGCCAAGGTCGTTTGCCTTATTTTTGATCAATTTGCGGGTTTCTTTTCCGTCTTTGGGAGCTACCAAAAGGCCAATCGCGATGCCTGTCAACAGTGCTCCGATCGAGCCAATCAAAAATTTTTGGTTCTTGTTCATATGAATTCCCTATTTTGTGTTGATAAAACATTAGAACTGAAAAATAACAAAATACTGTGCCACTTCGCAAGTCAGCGCGCCGATTTTCCATAAACGGCCTTTTCTCTGTCATACTTTCATCGCTCTTCCTGATCATAGCCGGTGAAAGCAAGGCGCAATGGAAGGTCATCGATATCAAAACGAAGGTCCATATGCGTGCAGTACACGCGGTATCGCCTACAATCTGCTGGATCGGCGGCACACGCGGCACTGTTTTAAAGACTACCGACGGGGGGCACACCTGGACGACCTACAAAGTTTCCGGCGCCGACTCGCTCGATTTCCGAGACATTCACGCATTCGACAAACAGGTGGCGATCGCGATGAGCGCCGGCGAATCTGAGAAGGATAAAGCGAAAATATACAAGACCGAAGATGGCGGAGCGAGCTGGAAGCTTGTGTACCAAACTACACAAAATGGGGTTTTTCTGGATGGAATCGACTTTTGGGATAAAAATAAGGGCATTTGCCTCGGCGACCCGACCCAGGGCAGACTATTCATTTTAACAACTGACGACGCCGGTAACTCCTGGCAGGAACTCCCACTCGACAAGCGTCCGGCAGCCGAACCCGGAGAAGCATGTTTTGCCGCCAGTGGTACATCCATTCTTACCAATGGCAAAGGCATTGCGTTCATCGGGACAGGCGGCAGCAAGATGGCCAGGGTTTTCAGGACGGAAGATTACGGCCAAACGTGGCAAGTATCCTCCACGCCATTACCCGCCGGGCCAACCAGCGGTATTTTCGGTTTAAGATTTTGGTCTAAAAAGAATGGAATAGCTGTGGGCGGAGACTACAAAAAGACGACAGATTCAACACAAAACGTGCTATTAACCACCGACGGCGGCATTACCTGGGCGTTGTCCGGCATGACCAAACCCGCAGGTTTGAAAGAATCCGTGGCCGTTTACCACAAAACCAACGCGACCTGGAATGGCGACACGCAAATCCGCTCCGACAATTACGCATTGGTAGCATCCGGCCCATCCGGCAGCAGCGTCTCGCTCGACCGCGGTAAAAGCTGGATTTCCCTCGGCACCGAAGGATTTCACTCGCTCAGCTTCGCCGGAAATGTAGGCTATGGCGTAGGAGCGAACGGTTTAATCGGTAAAATCGAAAAGATTTCCTCTAAAAAGAAAAAGAAGAAGCTGGTGCTCGTGGAGCAGTAGCTTTTTTTCGTGCTAATTCGTGCCTTCGTGGCATCAAATCCGATCAATCAACTCATTCACTTTCCGAACTTCGCGGCCAGCCAAATGATCGGCGATCGCAGCCGCATGCTCACGACCATTTTCTATAAATACCTTTTCTGTAAACACACCCGCTAGTACAGTTCCGCACAAATACAAACCAGCTACATTCGTTTCAAAAGTTTCCGAGTCATATTCCGGCACCTTCGTCACCGGATCGAGCGTCACGCCGCAGCGCGCTAACAAATGCTCATCAGGCAGGTAACCTACCAATAGAAAGACGAAATCAGCCGGTAGCCATTCTTGTTCGCCCGTTTCCAGGTTCTCGATCAACAATCGCCCGGGCTCGATCGCGCGCGTCACCGAGTTGAAACGCGTATGGATCTTTCCTTCCTTCACCCGGTTTTTCACATCCGGTACCAGCCAGTATTTCACTTTTGTGCGGAAGTCTGCCTCCTTATGCACGATCGTCACCTTCGCATCGTGGCGGTACAGCTCCAAAGCGGCCTCTACCGACGAATTGGAACCGCCGACCAGCACCACATTCGTATAGGAGTATTTGAATGGCTCATCATAATAATGTGAAACGTGTGGCAGGTTCTCACCCGGCACATTCAACATGCGGGGAACGTCGAAATAGCCTGTTGCAAGGATTACATTTTTCGACTGAAATACCTGACCGTCATTTGAATACGTCAGGAATGTGCCGTCGGCCTGCTTTTCAGTACGATCCACATCTACAAACAGCTTGAAATTCAAATGGTAGTAACCAGCTACCTTCCGGTAATATTGCAATGCCTCATTCCGGTTCGCTTTCACATCCGAGATCGCGAACGGAATGCCGCCTATCTCGATGTTTTCAGCAGTGGAGAAGAATTTCATACGCCGTGGGTACCGGCGAATGGATTCGGTAAGGTTTCCTTTTTCGAGGATCAGGTAATCGAGACCGCTTTTGGCCAGCTCTACTCCCATTGCGAGGCCGCACGGGCCGCCGCCGATTATGATTGCGTCGTAAATGTGCATTGTATGGAACCGACGGCCTTTTGCTCACGGCCACCGTTAGTCTTTTAACCCTCTAATTTAGCTATTGGTTTCTGAACTTTGTAAATTAGCTAGCTGTTCAGGAAGTCTGATAATACCACTTTTTAGCTTGGAAAACGCGGCCGGGGACTTTACGGAGAAACTGAATGAATGGGGCAGAGCAAAAACCCCGTTCTTTTTTTTGGTGGACTACCAATTCCAAAAACCGCTGGCCTGGAAGCTGGACGAGGTCGACCCGAACGAGATCCTCTTCAATCTGAATGGCTTCACCAATGATCATGAGGTGTTCCGCAGTAATCTGCCGGAGCACATTCAATTCGACAAACATCCGCTCGCATTTGAAGATTATCAACCCAAATTCGACTGTGTACTGCACCATTTGAATGCGGGTAACTCATTTTTGGTCAACCTTTCGGTACCAACGCCGATTAATACCAATCTGACATTAGAACAAATATTCCGGCACAGCGAAGCGCCTTACCGGTTGTTGCTCAAGAACCGGTTTGTATGCTTCTCGCCTGAAATTTTCGTCCGCATTCAGGGCAATCGCATTGCCTCTTTCCCGATGAAAGGCACCATCGACG
>CAMLNK010000446.1 GCA_946481035.1 uncultured Dyadobacter sp.
TGTTGTTGCTGCCCTTTCCTTTCACCTGGTTGCCCTCGGCTGTCGATGGCGGCAGGAACACTTTCCGGCGGGTGAGGTTCTGGTTACCGGCCAGGCTCACAACCAGTTGCAGTCCGTTAGCAATCTTGAAGTAGTTTTCAATATTCAAAATCGAATAATCGCTCTGCGTCACATCGGTCTTCGCTGTCAGCTCATTGTAGGGGTTGGAAAAATAATAGCCCTGATAGTTTGGAATACCCAGGCTGTTGTTACCCAGGTAATCGATTTCCAGCGTAGGCGCAGCGCGCAGGCCGTCCATAAGCCCGCCCGAGCTCGGCCATGCGCGCGAGGCGGTTACGGCGCGGTTGGTTTTCTGGCGGCTGAATGAAAGCTGCCCTTTCACCGTATACCAGTTATTGATCTCATTGTTGACATTGACGCGCAAGCTCGCCCGGTCGTTGTTCGAATTGATGATAGTACCTTTGTCTTTCAGATAGTTACCCGAAATGTAGTACGACGATTTGGGACTGCCTCCCGAAAGGCTTAGCGTAATGTCCTGCCGGAAACTCGGCTGGGTAATGGCGTCCACCCAATCGGTGTTCGTCATTGTGCTGTCCAGGTTTTCGAAAGGCGGATTGCGGTTGGACACACGGAAACTTTCGTTGATCACCTCTGCATATTGCCGTGAGTTCATCATCCTGATCGGGTTCGCTACCTGGCCAAAGGAAGTCTTGTTGACCAGCTCTACACGGCCCTCTCCACGCCTGCCCGATTTCGTGGTGATCAGGATTACCCCATTCGCTCCGCGTGAGCCGTAAATGGCTGTTGCCGAGGCGTCTTTCAGGATTTCCATGCTTTCAATATCGTTCGGATTGATACCGTACAAACCATTTTGCGTGTATGAACCATAGAAATTGGTCCCCGCTTCACGGTAAGGCGGCATCGGGAAGCCGTCGATCACATACAGCGGCTCGTTGTTCCCGCTCAGCGAGTTGTTACCCCGTATTCGGACCACCGCCGAAGCACCCGGCTCACCAGAGCTCTCGACGACTTGCACGCCCGTAGCCCGCCCCTGAATGGCCTGGTCGATCGTGTTGATCACCGCCGATTTATATTCCTGGGAAGCTACCCTCGATGTTGAACTGGCGAGGTCGCGTTTGCTCTGCGCGCCGTAACCTACCACGACTACTTCTTTCAATGCCTTAGCTTCGGGGATAAGTTGTGCATTGTAAGTCGTAAGGCCCGTAATGGGCACTTCTTTGGTGGTAAAACCTACAAAACTGTACACCAGTATGCCGCCTTTCGCCGGTACTTTCATCCGGAACGAACCGTCGGGTTCGGTAATGGCCTGGATCTGGGTTCCTTTTACCAAAACGGCCACGCCTGGCATCCCTGCGCCTTTCTCGTCTTGCACCACGCCTTTGATATCACGCGCGTCCGGGCCGGCTTCGGTCGTTCCTGCCGGGGCAGGCTTTTGCGCCGTGGCCGAATCGGGTGTTACATTCTGGGCCGGTTTGGCGGCGTTGGCATTTCCTGGTTGCGCAGGAGCGGCAGCACTGTCGGGTTTGATATTCACTGAATCTTTTTGAGGGGCTGGTTTGGTCAGCGGGTCGAAGTTCTGCGAAGGTTTCACCAGGGGTGAAGAGGAGGATTTTGATGCAGAATCGGTGGTATTTTGAGGCTTGGGGAGGGTGTCGGAGGCCGGTCGGGGCGATGTTGGATCAGGTTTCGGGACCGGGGTAGTGAGCGTATCGGGCTTAGTCTTTCGGGTTGAATCCGGCCCGGCCTGCTGTGCGCTACTTCGGGATATCGGGCCGGAGAACAGTAACAGAAAGAAACCGATCCTCAGGAAAATGAGCGGGACCGAACAAGGCACAGGCTCATTGACTCGTTGAGTTTTTCTCATATCAATCTTGGCTAAGTGACGGGACAATGCCCCGGAAATAAAGTTGGTTTGCCCCTACCCGGCAAAAACCATACCGCTATGTTCCCCGAAGTGATAAAACAGTCACTCCAATAAGCCTCAATACTTCTACAAAACCATTGAGAATTATATTTACACAACTAACCTATGCAACTATATGAGCGAAGCGTTCGCAGTGGCCCGCAGCATGGCTAATGTCCACTTGATCGTAATTTTTCAAATATCTATGAAACGCGTCTTATTATTTTTGGAAACATCATGCTTACGATTACATTTGTCAAAACGCCCACAGGGGCGGGTTTGAATTTTGCTAAGTTTTAAGGAGTGTAAAAAACCAACTTCGACCATGCGCCAGGAACAACTGCTAACTGCCGACTACATTGAGTCTCAGATCGGAAACGTAATAGACTACTATATCCGTTGGGAATTTGAAGAAGATCCTTTTTACGGGAAAGCCCGGATCAAAGGTCTGGTAGACGACGAGACCGGCGGGTTGAAGATCATCTGCGATGTGATCGAAGGAAGTGACCTTGAACTGGCTTATGAACAGGAAGAAGTGTTTATGTACTCCGACCATCACCCGATCTATACGGGCCAGCTTCCCGAGATCTACTCAGCAAACTGGGTGAATACCGATGGCAAGAAGAAAAGACAGATTTTTATAGCGCCACCCAACGAGAATGCAAAGGAGTTCGCTATCTCGCAAACGAATAGCAAGGTGGTCGTCAAACGGATATATTAGTCATTTGTAGTCAGGTACGGTCAGGTATAGTCAAGAATAGTCAGGTGTTGTCAAATATAGGTTAATATCTATAAATGACTATTTTTGACAATACTTGACAAAACCTGACTATTTTTCTGAGTCATACTTAACAAAATCTGACCATTCCTGACCACTTCAATTCTTCACAATTTTCTTCGTCAGGACCCGGTCTTCAAACTCTGCTTTCACTACGTACAAACCTGACGGGTAGGTGGTTAAATCGAAATTATAGACATTGGAAGCGACCTCGCCGGTGATGACGGTTTCCCTGATTTTTTGTCCTGCTACATTATAAATCGACACGGATTTCAGTTTCTCCGGATGCGGGTAGAACTGTACCGACACCTGGCCGCTCGTCGGGTTGGGCGTAACCAGGAAGCCAGCTTCTTTCAGGTTCGGGTTTACGGTAACAGTCCTGATATTAATGTCGTCGAGGTAAATATCGTTTTCATTACCATTGCTATTCAGGAATGCTACCAGGACTTCGCCCTGACCGATAAAACTGCCGATATTGATTTCCTCTTTCCGCCATTCGTTCACACCCGGCGTAAATGCGGTACGCGTGGCCGCGCTGCGGGTGATCAGGCTCGATCCCCACTTTTTGTAGACACTTGTGTAAGTCTGTCCGCAATCTGTACTAATAAGCACCTGCAAGGTATCCCACACATTACCTGTGGCGGAAGCGTTGGTATACGTTGCGGCTGCGACCTGGAATGACACAAATGCGGAGTCGACACCGGCGATATTTACGGTCGGCGAGCGCAGGTAATCGCGCTGGCCTACCACCTGGTTATCGAAGTTTCCGATTTTCACCGAAGCGCTGCCCGTTTTGGACGCGGAAGTCGTTTTCTCCCAGGTCGAGCCGCCGTCTTCGTTCACGATATCCCAACCTTGTGGCGGGAACAGCCCTTCAAAACCTTCTTTTACCGGAGCTGCAAATGGTTCGTAATAGATGAAATCCAGGCTGAGCGCATCATTGGAAGTATCCTCGTCGGCTGAGCCGTTCGGGTTCGATGTGGAAATGCTCAGCACGTGATTGCCTTCCACGGTTGTAAGGGCCGGTAATGTCACGGTTGCCTCCGCGTAGGTAGCCAGCGAGCCAGTCCAATTGTAATTCTGCACAGTTCCGTTGTCGATTACGGCGTGGATCGTCAATGAGGTGAGCGTCTCGCTACCTTTGTTCACCAGGGTGACCTTCGGTGTAAGTGTATTGACGCAAATGCGCTGCGCCGGCTGGCCGATCGTTTTCAGCGACGCATCCTTTTTCTTCACGTCCACGGGTACACAGCCATTGGAATTAGCCAGCAGCGAACGATAAGTGCTGAACGCCGTTTCCATTCTCGCTACCTGCAATTTCGTAAACATGAACAAACAGGCATCGGGTGTGTAATCCATGTAATTCTGGTACATAATACCCGGCGAAGTCGTTGTGCAGCGGTCGGTGAGGATGCCTGTCTGAAAAGTAGAAGTCATGTTACTTTGATTCGGCGTATCGTCTATCTGGTCGGTACCCGAGCAGGAACCATTATCATCACCCCAAATGTGGTAGAGATTAAAATAGTGGCCTATTTCGTGGGTCAGTGTTTTTCCCTGATTGAAACCGGTGGCGGTTCCGCCCGGCAGCGACGCGTAGTCGACCGCCACGCCTTGTTCGTCCTTCACGCCGTCGTCGGGAAAAGTAGCGTAACCCAGGGTAGTGCCCGACAGGTCGCAAATCCAGATGTTGAGGTATTTATCGGTATCCCAGGCATCAGCCCCACCCGATTCTGCGTGCTTCACCTGGTTGTTGGTATAATCAAACGAGTTACGCGTGGTCGTGTAACGCACGATCCCGGTTGAGGGTGCGTCGTTAGGCGTGCGTTGCGCGAGACAAAACTGAATGCCCGACTGCCCGAAAAGCGACTTGAAATGGGAAGGTACTTTATCCGCGCTCGCATTGGTACCCGCATAATCCTTATTGATCGTGTCGAGCTGGGCCATTAGCTGCGCGTCGGTTACCATCGATTGCCGGCTAAGCACGACGTGAAATACCACCGGAATGGTAACAAGGCCCGTAGTACGGAGTGTTTTGCCCGATGCGACCCGTTCGCTAATGAGTTGTTTGAGACGCAGCTCACGCTGATCGAACATCAGTTTAAGAGCGGGCTTGTCGGTAAAC
>CAMLNK010000447.1 GCA_946481035.1 uncultured Dyadobacter sp.
AATATTATCGAATAAATTCGTATTCGACTTAAAACGTTTTCTAATTCGCAGCGCCATTTGTGTTTAGGTTTTAATACAAAATGTAAATGAGCGTGATGTCAGGCAAAAAGCGGCGCGAAACTTTGTGCTTCAACCACATTCTTTGCCAGGATGCCTGTTTGGGCCACCATCTTGTTAAAAAGGAACGGGCCCATGCTGATCCTTTTGACGTTCAGCGATTGCAATGTGTTGAAATCCGGTAGCGCGGGCATGCACATTACGTTCACGGGCAGGATCGTTTCGCGGGTAATGGTTTCGATGTCCGCGGCGAGCGTCACACACGGCACGAAAATCCCGTGAATTCCCGTGCTCTCGTAGCTGTTGATGCGGCTGATGGTCTCGTCGAGCGCATTGGGCAGGCCCAACAGGAAGGGATCGGTTCTGATGTTCAGAAATACTTTGACGTTTTCCTGTTCCAACCGGTTTACAATATCAGCGAGCAGGCGTTTGAATTCTTCTGCGGGCCGCAGGTGGCGCGTGGGTTTCGCCAGTGTGTCTTCCAGGTTAACCCCGGCGACGCCCGCTTCATAAAGCTGCTTAATGTGCCCGGCGATCCCCGCCGCGGTGTCCGCGTATCCGCCTTCAATATCGACTGTAAGAGGAACTTTGACGGTTTCGGTAACCCGACGGGCGACCCGCAAAATCGTTTCGAAAGGCAGATTTTCGCCATCGTCATAGCCGAATGCAGTGGCCAGGGCGTGGCTCGAAGTGCCGATGGCTTTGTAGCCCGCGGCCTCGAAAATATGCGCGCTATTGACGTCCCAAATATTGCCGAGCAGGAATGGTTCTGTTTGTTGATGAAGTTGTGAGAATGTTTCGAAAGTGCTCATAATCTGAAATTTTCCTTTGTTTTTGATGAATGGATGTTACAAAGGTATTTCAGCTGCGGGGCCGGTAATTGTACAAACCGGAACAGCCCAATTTTTAATTAATCAGCATTTGATTTACCGCCGACAGATTGCTCAGGTAAGCCGATGGCGTGAGCCCGGTGAACGACTTGAAATCCCTGATGAAATGCGACTGGTCAAAATATCCCGCGTCGTAGGCAATGGATGTAAGGGGCATTTTGTTCTCTCCGATCAGTTTGAGGCTCGTTTTGAAACGGTGGATTTTGTCGAATGATTTTGGAGAAAGGCCCGTGTGTTGGTAAACCAGTTTGTGCAGATACCGGCTGGTAATCCCGAACGTACCGGCTATCCGGCCGATATTGTTTTCGGTGGGATCTTTGGTGATGCTCGTCAGGATGTGGGCGACCCTGTTCAGTCGCTCATGCCGACCGGAAGTACGCATTAACCTGGCGGTGAAAAAGCCATCCAGCAGCGCGATCCGTTCGTTAAGCGAAGCTGCTTCCTGTAATCTGCCGTGTAAATCCCGGACGTCGGGCCCAATCACATCCACCAGGTCGGAAACCTGGTCATTGAAAATCCCGATCTCATCATCCAGCAAAAAGGAGGTAGCGTGGGTGAAAAAGCGCACCCCGAGCATCAAATGCGCACCTGATGACCGGATTTGCAGCGGGCGGGTAATTTGGCCCCAAAGCTCGATAGCCGGGTTCCTTTGAAAACCGGTTTCCTGAAAAGACTCCCAGGTTCCGGCTCCCAGGTTGAATATCACCTCCATATCGCCGCTGGGAAACACGGTATCCTCATATTCCGCAATGTCCGTGGATTCGAACACGTAGTAATGCCGGATGTACGGGGCCAGGATTTTGGCGGGCAGGAAATGTTGGAACTCCATATCATTACATATTTACTGTGGCATTTGCCCTTTCAAGCATTTTTGCTCATCTCGGGGCAGGCAAATATAGATGCGGCAAATTATCGGTGATTGTATAAAACGGAACAAATCAATGTGCTACAACATTCCAATAGTGGTTCAGAATGTGCTTTAAATGCGTGTTGCTGTCGAAACTGCGGTCGCATGCCCAGGCGACGACCCCGTCCGGGCGTATCAGCACGGCACATAAACCCAGCCGGTCCTTTGCATTGGCTGAAATGTATTTGATTCGGCCGCTGTATTCATTGGTTAAAGCTTCAAGTGAAGTATTTTCTTCAAAATCGAGCAGGATCATTTGCCCGTCGTGCATTAACTCACCGATTTGGATGCCGTCTTCGAGCTCGAAATTGGGAACGCTTCGGCCTGTGAGCGCATGATTGCCCCCGAGATTGTAATGCGTGCAGATGCCCCAAACCCTGCCGGCAACGTAAGTAGCGCCGTCGCGGGTGTTCAGTAGGTCGCGAAAAATCGCGTGAAGCGCACGTGCATGCGGGTCCGGCCGCATAATGGCCACCTGCGCGCGAGACCAATCCAGAACCTGCGCGCCCACCGGGTGACGTTCGGTTTGATAGGTATCCAGCAAGTCTTCCGACGCCTGGTTTTGAAGGGTAGCGGCGAGTTTCCAGCCGAGGTTCATGGCGTCGCCCAGGCCAAGGTTAAGTCCCTGGCCGCCCAATGGAGAATGAATGTGTGCGGCATCGCCCGCCAGCAGGATCCGGCCGTTGCGGTAACGGGTCACCTGACGGGCCCGGTCCGTCCACGTGGTGGCAATATGCAGCGCATTAACCGTAGTATTGGTATCGGAAATGCGACGTAAGACGTCCTGAATGTGTTCGCGGGTGATTGGCTCTCCGGAATTGTGGAACGCGCCGCCATCAAAGTCCTGTATGAGCACATAACCCGGCTGCGATTGCATGTACATGCCCGCGGATGTCACATTGCGGCCGGGACGTATTTTTTCGGGATCAGCAATGTCAATGCGGGTCGTGTAGCCGGTAAACTCCGGTTCTGTACCTGCGAATTCAAAACCGCCCATTCTGCGCACGACGCTGCGACTTCCATCACAGCCAACGAGCCATTTCGCTTCAAAGCATTGTTCATCCGACCAAACCGCTACACCTTCATTGTTTTGTTGAACATTCGTGACCGCTACGCCACGCCGGATTTCAACGCCCAAGGCTTCGGCGCGTCGCGTCAGGACGGCTTCAAGTTCTGCTATCTCAGATATTAAACTGGTTTCCGGCGAACCCGGGAGGCGATATTCCCATTTGGAGGCGTCGACATCACCTTCGTGAAACGGTATGCCTGCGAAATGTCCGACCTGCCGTTGCGTACCCTGCTGCGGCGTAGCGGTAATGTGCGGGTTTTTAAGTTTCTTATGAATTTCCAGTTCTTCGAGCAGCCCGCGGCGGTAAAGTGCTTCAATAGTAGGCGCCGAGAGCCCGCGTACGCCGAAAGGAAGCTGCTTCAACGGCGAATGCGGGTTTTCTGCCTTTTCGAGAATGAGTACCGCGCATTCGGCCAGGGCCAGTTCGCAGGCAAGAAGCAGGCCCACAGGTCCCGCTCCGGAAATGATCACGTCGTGTATCGGTTGATTGGTTGTAGCTTTCATATGCTGATGATTGAGCTACAAAATTCCGGAACAGCCGCGCCTCAGGCTTGTACAAATGCGACAAAATCGTTGCTCACTGCCTGTTTCCTTTTTTTAGCGTTTCGGGCGAATGCGGCAGGCGTGGTACCGCTGTATCTTTTGAACTCCCTGCTCAAATGCGCCTGATCCGTATAACCCAGCTCATATGCCAGGCCGGCCAGATTCGACTCCGGGTTATGCCATAGCTGGTTCCGTACCTGCTCGAAGCGTATCAGGCCAGAAACATCCTTCACCGTAAATCCGGAAGATTGTTTGAATTTCCGCTCCAATGTGCGGACCGTTGCATGTGCTGCTGCCGCCACCTGGCTGACGGGAGTCGTGCCATTGCCGTCCCGCATGGCCGCGCCCGCTTTGGCCAGGACGCTATCGATAGTGACCTGCGACCGGGTATCCAGAAAGTAATGTCCCAAATGGGCAAGCACTTCATCGATTTGCCCTGCGGCCATCAGGCCGCTCAATGCAGGTTGAAGCGCCGCAATAGGATGCGTGAAAATATGCAGGCCACCTTTTCCCGCAGATAGCCCGAGCAAATCGAACACGGTCCAGGGAAAACATCTCACGCCAATGATCTCCAAACGGTTTTCGGTTTGAAAAATAGCAGGTTGGTTGAGTAAACCCATTAAAAATGGGGAAGGTAACGGCTGCAAGCCGCCATCGTCGGAAATGTAATGCAGGTTTCCGAAGTAGAAAATGATCTCGGCATAGCCATCCGGCACGACCTGGAAAGTGGATTTCTGGTTTCCGAAGTCGCGATTATCATACCAAAAACACTTGATAATGTCCCGAAGCGCCTCGGGCGGTTCAAATTCCTGGTGCATGTTGCAAGATAGCGTACCGGGCGAGGGGGAGCAACAAAAAAGGAGCTGCGATTGCTCGTAACTCCTTGGGAAATTCAGTACCCGCAACGGAACAAATGTCGAACCAAATGCTAGTTGACTTGCAGAGGATATCAGATCTAAGTAGTTGATAATAAATGATTTTTTATAGATGATCTCTAGGGCAATACACGAATTAGTTGTGAAATCTAAACTTTGTTCTTCGGTAATTTCGCTGTCTTAACTACCATTGATCTTGTCCCTTCTACTTGCCTTTCCCGAATAAGAGGATTTGGTTTTTTCGGACAACAATTTGGTACGGCTCCCAGGCCATCAAATCAATTGATACATCGAATGATCGGCATTGGAAGGACTAGGTTGATATTCTCTTGAAATCAGCAAGTGTGCTTTGATCATCCATAATTACCCGGCGATGTTTTGTTCCCCACGAGGCAAGACCATGAATAAGATCCTGTAATGTCCAGCCGTATTCGGTCAGATTATATTGGACGGTCACAGGCTGCGTATCCAATACGGTTCTC
>CAMLNK010000448.1 GCA_946481035.1 uncultured Dyadobacter sp.
ACAGTTTGATCACAATGTCGTCGTTCACGCTGGTGTCGGGAATGCGGCCGATAATGCGGACGATGATTTTTTCCTGATTGTATTCGTTCAAAACCTCCACCAGTGAGCCTATTGGCGCCGTACGGTGCAAGCCCAGGAATTTGCTGGTACTTTCATCTGTTTCAATCACTTCCGCCAGGCCCGATTCAGACTTTTTCTTGCTTTTCACCACTTTCGGAGGCGCTACTTCTTCCACAGGTTTCACAACCTTCTCAGGAACAGCCGTTTTGGATTTTACCGAATCCTTCACCACAGTAGTAGCAACCTTCGCAGGCGGGGCCGCAACCGGTGCAGCCGCTTTTTCGATGCCTTTTTCGCTTACGATCAGCTCCTGACCGTCTTTAAGGTTATCGTCTGTAAGATTGTTCCATTTTCGCAGATCGGCCATTAGTACACCATACTTAACAGCCACGCGGTACAATGTTTGCCCCGGTTCCACTTTATGAATGCCATTGGCGGGAAGTGCGCTTGCCGAAGACGCCGACGGCGCAGAAGTGCTGGTAGCTACGGAAGGAGTATCGGCAACCGGCTTGGTTTCCTTCACCTCAGCCTTCACCAATTCTTTTTTCTCCTCTTTCTTGTCGTCCTTTTTGGAGTCTTTCTTTGCAGTTTTGGGTGTGTAAGGTACCCTGATCGTCTGTCCCGACTGGATCTGATCGCTCATGCCGGGATTGGCTTCGCGCAAGGCGTGGATCGTCGTTCCGTACTGGCGCACGACGGCAAACATCGTCTGCCCCTGGTTAACCTTATGTATAATGAAGATCTTCCCTCCTACCTTTTCAACCCCCACGGAGTCAACAGCATTCAATCCCTCAGCCCGGGCACTCGTCAAACCTGTCATCAATCCTGCCAAAAGGGCCAGGCAAAAAATGTATTTCATTTATTATGAAAGCGTTAAACTCGAAAACTCGTTGCTATTTTTCAGATAAACCAGTGTGGACGCTTTCAGCATCATTGTCGAGCGGCCTGTTCCTTCCCGCTCTTCCGAAAGTTTCTCGTGTAAAACCTGTTGCTTCTGATCGGTTACTATGAGGAGGTATTGCACTGTTTTATCCTGCTCGTAAATATAATAAGAAAAGATTATATAGGGTCTTTTCTCCAAATAATCAATGGCTACCGGGATGTGACCGCCGGTTGCGTCGCTAATAAATTGCGCGAGGCGCCCGAAGTACGTATTCCCTTCGATGTAACGAACGGGTTCGGTTAAAATTATTTCTTCCGCTGGTTCCGGCAGTTCTGCATTCAGGGGCAACAGCGCTCCGCTCGCGGCATTGCAATACAGGTGTTTGAAGGAATCACCTTGCTTGGTAGCCACTTCCAGCACCCCGCCTCCCGCATTGCTGACCAGCAAATGGTTCGGCAAAATCCATGACAAAAAACCTGTCTGCGCATTTACTGCAAGCAGGTCTGTCGGCTCAGGGACTTCGGGATAGCGGTAATTGTGTAAGTAAATATGTTGATCAGAAAATGCAGTCAGAGACGTCCACCAATCGGCACCTTCCACCTGCCGCTGCCATTTTACGGCAAAATTTCCGGGATCGATCACCGCAAACGACACTTCGCGCCGTTCCGCATTACGTAACTCGATGGCCCACAGCGAACTATCGGGATCGGGATCGGGCATTACCCGCCAGATGTTTTCCGAAAAGCGGAACGAAAAAAGATTTTGCAATTTTTTACCTTTATTTTGAATCAAATTTAACTGACAACGACCTCGTGCGCATTCTAGGAATAATACCGGCCCGCTATGCTTCTACCCGTTTTCCTGCCAAAGCTTTGGTAGATATTGGCGGCAAAAGCATGATCCAGCGGGTCTACGAACAAGCTTCCAAAGCTACGCAACTCGATCAGGTTATCGTAGCGACAGACGATGAAAGAATATTGAACCACGTCCGCGAATTCGGCGGAACCGCCGTTATGACCTCGCAGGACCACCAAAGCGGCACCGATCGCTGTTTCGAAGCACTCGGCAAAACGGAAGGCGGATACGATTATGTGATCAACATCCAGGGCGACGAACCGTTCATCAGCCCGGAACCGATCGACCATCTGGCCTCCGTGCTGAATGGGGAAACCGAGCTGGCCACATTGGTAAAAGTCATCGAAAATGACGACATTCTCTTCAATGTGAATGTACCAAAGGCGGTTTTAAACAAACGAAATGAGGTAATGTATTTCAGCCGGCAGACGATCCCCTACCTGCGCAATGCACAAAGCCAGGAAGAGTTTCTGAAATCCCATGTTTTTTACAAACACATTGGCATTTACGCTTACCGAACCGATGTTTTGGCCGAAATAACCAAGCTTCCTGTATCCTCCCTGGAAAAAGCCGAAGCCCTGGAACAACTGCGCTGGCTGGAAAACGGCTACGCGATCAAGGCCGTAGTTACCTCCGACGACTCGCATGGCGTGGACACGCCCGACGACCTCGACCGGGTTACCAGAAAATTTTTGCCGTAACAGGCGTTTGTGGAATACATTTTTTACTAGGAAGGTTAACGTATAAGGATTAGCCGTATATTTCTTAAAAAACGTTAAAACCGTTTTGCGTATACGACCAGCTTCTTCCGATGCGTTAGCCTTTTATTGTTTTAAACTAATTACCACTTGAAAAAAGAGCCTTATGCAATATAACATCCTCTGGGCCGATGACGAAATAGATCTTCTCAAACCACATATCATGTTTCTCACCAATAAAGGTTACAACGTTACGCCCGTGAACAGCGGTGCCGACGCGCTGGATCGCATTGAGAATGACCGGTTTGATATTGTTTTCCTCGACGAGATGATGCCGGGTATGACCGGCCTCGAAACGCTTGCGCAGATCAAACAACAGCAGCCGAACCTGCCTGTGGTGATGATCACGAAAAGCGAAGAGGAGCACATTATGGAGGATGCAATTGGTTCCAAAATCGATGATTACCTTATCAAGCCACTGAATCCCAATCAAATACTACTTTCAGTTAAAAAGATACTGGATAACAAACGCCTGGTAACCGAAAAAACGACACTGAGCTACCAACAGGAATTCCGCAGCCTGGCCATGCAGTACCAGGACCGCATTGGTCACGAGGAATGGGCGGATATTTACAAAAAACTCATTTACTGGGAGCTCGAACTCGAAAGCTCCGACGACCAGGGAATGGCTGAGGTGTTCAGCATGCAGAAGAGCGAGGCTAATGCTAATTTCTGTAAATTCATTGAGGATGAATACGAAGAGTGGCTGAACGATCCGCGTTCCGACAAGCCGGTATTATCGCATCAGTTGATGAAACAGAAGGTATTCCCGCATTTGAAAGGATCGAGCGAGCCGCTGTTTTTCCTGCTGATCGACAACTTCCGCTACGACCAGTGGAAAATGATCCAGCCCATTTTGCAGGAATTTTTCAATATCGAGGAAGAATCGTCGTACTACTCCATTTTGCCTACCACCACCGGTTACGCGCGTAACGCGATCTTCTCGGGCCTCATGCCAAGCGAAATGGAACGCAAGCACCCGCAATGGTGGGTAAGCGACGAAAACACCCCGGAAGGCGAGGAAGGACTGAACAACCACGAGCAGGATTTCCTTCAAAAGCAACTGGAAATGAACCATTTGAATATCAAGTTTTCGTATAACAAGATATTGAATACCAACCAGGGCAAGGCGTTGGTTGACACGTTCAACAACCTGCTCACCAACCAGCTGAATGTGATTGTCTACAACTTTGTGGATATGCTTTCCCATGCGCGTACGGATGTGCAGATGATCAAGGAGCTCGCGCCCGACGAAGCGGCTTACCGCTCCATTACCCGCTCGTGGTTCCAGCATTCACCGCTGCTCGATTTCATCCGCAAAGTGGCCGAGAAAAAAGGCCGGCTGATCCTTACCACCGACCACGGCATGATCCGCGTACAGAAACCGGTGAAAATCATCGGCTACCGCGAAACGAATACAAACCTCCGTTACAAACACGGCAAAAACCTGGGCTTCGACGATAACCATTTGATGGTATGCCGCAAACCGGAGCGCATTTTCCTCCCCAAACCGCACGTTTCGACATCGTACGTGTTCACGAAAGAGGATTACTTCTTCGCTTATCCGAACAACTATAACCAGTATGTGAACCTCTACCGCGATACTTTCCAGCACGGCGGCGTGTCGCTCGAAGAGATGATCATCCCGGTGATCGACATGAAAGCGAAATAGGAAATTGGAATATGCAAAAAGGGCGTCTGATCAACTCAGGCGCCCTTTTTGTTTGACTTAATATCTTTATTCGCTTACCGTAATCCCGCCATTCTCGCATTTGATCACGCGGGCCGGGAAGCGTCTCAGGAACTCATGGTTGTGGGTTGCCATTAATATCGCAGTTCCGGCATTGTTGATCGTGCGGAAAACCTGCATAATCTGGTCGCCTACTTCCGGGTCGAGGTTACCGGTTGGCTCGTCCGCAATCAGGATTTGCGGCTCATTGAGCATGGCCCGGGCGATTACCACGCGCTGTTGCTCACCGCCTGAAAGCTGGTGAGGCATTCGTTTCTGGGCAGTTCCGAGACCTACCTGCATAAGTACTTCGGCAATGCGTTTCGAGATTTTACCCTGGTTTTCCCAGCCCGTTGCGCGTAGCACGAACGCGAGGTTATCCTCGACGGAACGGTCGGAAAGCAATTGAAAATCCTGGAAAACAATGCCTATTCTGCGGCGGAGAAACGGAATATCAGCCCTTTTGATGTTGTGCAGCTCATACCCGGCCACTTTGGCAGAACCGGTATGCAGCCATAAATCGGCGTATAGTGTT
>CAMLNK010000449.1 GCA_946481035.1 uncultured Dyadobacter sp.
GCCGGTTTTGTTGGCTCTTCGCTGGCCATAGCCTTGAAAACAAATTATCCTGACTACCAGGTTTACGCGCTCGACAACCTCAAAAGAAGAGGTTCGGAACTGAATATACCCCGCCTCAAAAAGGCAGGCGTGGAGTTCGTCCATGGCGACATCCGTAACAAGGAAGATTTTGACGCCATTCCGGCAGTCGACACGGTCATCGAAGCATCCGCGGAGCCGTCGGTACTGGCCGGGCTGGACGGTACGCCCGATTACCTGATCAATACCAACCTCGTAGGGACGGTCAACTGCCTCAACTATGCATTGAAACACAAAGCCGGGTTCATTTTCCTTTCCACCAGCCGCGTGTACCCGATCAGGACGATCGAGACGTTGAATTTCGTGGAAGAAGAAACCCGTTTCGCATTGTCGGATGAGCAACCGGTACCTGGCGTTTCTTCAAAGGGTATTGGTGAAGATTTCCCGCTGAACGGCGCACGTTCGCTGTACGGCACTACCAAGCTGGCTTCCGAGCTGATCATCCAGGAATACAATGAGTTTTATAATCTCAAAACGGTTATCAACCGCTGCGGCGTGATCACCGGCCCGTGGCAAATGGGCAAGGTCGATCAGGGCGTGATGGTACTCTGGATCGCGAAGCATTATTTCGGGCAGCAACTTGGTTATTTCGGTTACGGCGGTACCGGCAAACAAATCCGCGACATGCTGCACGTGGCTGATCTTTATAACCTGATCGACTGGCAGCTGCACAATCTCGATAAGGTAAACGGCGAAATTCTCAACGCAGGCGGCGGCCTCCAAAGCAGCGCTTCATTGCAGGAGTTGACAAAAATCTGCCAGGAAGTGACCGGCAAAACGATTCCGATCAAAGTCGTTCCCGAAAACCGTACTGCCGATATTCGTCTCTATGTTACCGATAATACCAAAGTCACCGCGCTGACCGGCTGGGAACCTAAGATTGGTATTCGCCAGATTGTCGAAGAAATCACTGCCTGGCTGGGCGAAAATGAGGCTGATCTCGCTCCGATTCTGAAATAGAATAGCGCGAAGGTCTCCCTTCGGCCATTTTTTAAATACTGACTGCAATCATGTAGCTTCCGAGAACTACCTGATTGCAGTCTTTGTTTTTTAATTCCGTTCGGTCACATTACTATATTCGGTCATCGCTCCGGCGACCCGGTCAGTCATTCAATCATTCAGTCATTCAATCATTGAAAAATGAAGTTCATCGAATGCCCCCGCGATGCCTGGCAAGGCTTTCATCCCTTCATCCCGTCGGAGATCAAGCTGGACTATCTGAACCAGCTTATCCGGGTCGGTTTTGATACGATTGATTTCGGTAGCTTCGTATCGCCCAAAGCGATACCGCAAATGCAGGACACGGCCTGGATTACCGAACGGCTGGACCTTTCGGGCAGTAATACCAGCTTGCTGGCTATCATCGCCAACGAGCGCGGCGCCGCGGATGCGTGTGCATTCGAGCAAATCGGCTACCTGGGTTATCCCTTTTCTATTTCTGAGACATTTCAAATGCGGAACACGCAGGCGACCATCGCGGAGTCGTACAGCCGGGTGAAACGCATTGCCGATTTGTGCGCGAAACACAAAAAAGAGCTGGTGATTTATATTTCGATGGGGTTTGGTAATCCTTATGGCGATGTTTGGGCACCGGAGATCGTGATGGAATGGGTTGAAAAACTCTCTAAACTGGGTGTGAATACGTTTTCGCTGGCGGATACCGTGGGTGTAGCCCAGGTGAGCGACATCGGCTGGCTTTTCACCGCATTGATCCCGCATTACCCTGAGTTGGAATTCGGCGCGCATTTCCACACACGCCCCGACGACTGGCGCATTAAAGTTCAGGCTGCCTACGACGCCGGCTGCCGTCGTTTCGACGGTGCATTGCTCGGTTATGGCGGTTGCCCGATGGCCCAGGACGACCTCGTGGGCAATATGCCTACCGAACGGCTCGTGGATTTTGCCAAAGAACAAAAAGAGCTGCTATGCCTCGATGCAAACGAGCTGCAAAAAGCACGGACGATGTTTCAGCAGATCGTCGGATAAACAAAATGCGCCGGAAAGTATTTCTTCCGGCGCATTGGATAAATATTTGAAATGCTTTTTAGGCAAACTTACGCTTCACGATCGCGAGTAGCGCGGTAACCGCTTCTCCATTTACATCCCACGCATATTTGGAAGCATAGCGATGCCAGATCAGGTTTTCCGCTTCCTCAAAGCTTTTCACACGGTCGAGCTCGTAAATTGCTTTATCGAAATGCTCGCTATTGCGATCGAAAAGCTGGTTCACAAACATGAACCGTTGCCCCAGCGGAATGCTGCCTGCGATGTTTTCGACCTTCAACGGCACGGTACCGTACGATTTATCTTCCGAAGGCTTGGGAATCTCGACTTTAAAACGGTTGTTCAGCGAATCCCTTTCCGGCCCCGATGCCACATTGGCCTTGGCGACGATTTCACCGATCACCGCGGAAGCAGGCTCCGCGCGCGGTGCTATCGGGCGGGCAGTACTCGGCTCCAACTGGCTGAATGCCGAGTCGAAGAACGATTCGTGCTTCTGCGGCTGCGGGGCTGCCGCGGGAGTGCTTGCTGCTTCCTGGATTTTCAGTTCACTAAGATTAATAGGGAAGATTTCCGCGAACTGGATCAAATGCTGGTCCACGTCGTCGATCAGGTCGGCATTGTCCTTGAATTCGTACAACCAGCTCACAGCCTGTGTCTGGTACACCGAGTCGGAGCCACTGTCGGTGAGCCTGCCAAGCAATGCCTGGGCGACGCCGCGGTGGATGTGCGTATATTTTACAAGCTGCTCGGCCTTCGCATGGGTAAATTCCGCATCGGCGACAGCCCTGATCTTGTCTTCGAAATAGGTAGCAGGCGCCAGGAGGAGTTTCAACGATTCTTTGACGGAATCGGACAGCAGGGGTTCGAGGTCGGCACGTTTTACGGCGATATGCTGCGAAGCCGTGTTCATGAATTCTTCCAGGGCACTTTTTACTTCTTCATTGGAAAAATCAAAATAAGGGCTGCGGAAAGCTTCGGCGTTGTTTTTCCATTCTTCGAACAGGCGGTTGAGGATTCCCAGGTTGACCTGTCTTACGGGTGTCAGTTTTAATAATCCGGCACCGGTAACGACGTCCTGCGACCTGTACACTTCGTTCAGAACTGTTGTGGTGAACCGTGCGGAGTACTGGCTGAGTGCGATTGAATTCAGATTATCCGGCATAACGAATAAGCAATTTTGGTAACGTAGTGTTGGGAAAAATATGTTTGATTTGTAAATATAAAATAAAAATCGACCTTTCAATGGGTCGGTTGGGCACCAAAGTATGTTTGTAGAACCATCCCACAGTAGAGAATTTCAAAATCCCCGTACCGGCTGGATCGAAGTCATTTGCGGATCCATGTTTTCCGGGAAAACCGAAGAGCTGATCCGCAGGCTCAATCGCGCCAAACTTGCACGGCAAAAGATTCAAATTTTCAAACCTGCGCTTGATAAACGATACCACGAGGAGAACATTGTTTCCCATGATGACAATTCGATCCCGTCGATACCCGTACAATTGTCCCGGCAAATATCGGACCTGGCGCAGAATTGCGAGGTCGTAGGCATTGATGAAGCGCAGTTTTTCGATGATGGCATTGTGGACGTATGCGATCAGCTGGCCAATTCCGGTAAGCGCGTGATCATAGCGGGCCTTGATATGGATTATTTGGGCAAACCATTTGGCAGTGTGCCTCAGCTCATGGCCATTGCGGAATATGTCACCAAAGTACACGCTGTGTGCATGGTGTGTGGGGAAGTGGCTTCGCATTCCTACCGCCTCTCGCCTTCCGATGAGCGCGTGCTGCTGGGAGAAACGGATTTGTACGAAGCCCGTTGCCGCAGATGCTTCAACCTGGGCGAAAAAGCCTGAGAAATTGATATGAAAAGTCGAAGGCTGCTGATCCTTTCACTCGTTCTGAACGCGGTCCTGATCGCAGGTTTTCTCGCATTCGGTTATATCTACCGTGATAAGATCGCCCAGCGGTTTGTACATATTAAGGGCAGTCCGACGATTGTTATGTATGGCAACTCCATTACCGCACAAGGCAAATGGGTAGAGCTGCTGCGCAGGACCGATGTCATGAACAATGCATTACCCGGGCAGGCCACCTATCATTTCCTCCAACTGATCCAATCGCACGTCATCGACCTTCATCCGAAAGTGTGCTTCATTAAAGGAGGTATTAATGATATTACATTAGGCGTTGAACAGCACCAAATTCAGGCAAACTTTAAGCAAATGCTTGAAATGCTCATGCAAAACGGCATTACGCCGGTAGTGACGCTCACAGTTTACGAGCAGAGCAATCCTTCAAGCAAAAAAGAAGTCGATACATTGAATGCATTCCTGGTTTCTTTTTGTATCAAAAACAATATCACTTACATAGACCTGAACCGCTTCATCTCCGACTCCACCGGCCTCCGCGCAGAGTATGCCGTCGATAAAACACATTTGAATACCAAAGCCTACGAAATCTGGGCGCGGGAAGTCAGTAGGGTTTTAAAAGAGAAGGGCATTTGAAAATACATTAACCTTAAAAAACAACGAAAGCCGCCCATTGCTGAGCGGCTTTTCGCATTTATGATCAATCCTGATCTTAGGCATTCACCTGGTTCATCACCTCGGTTTGCTTGCGGATCGATTCCATGTGAACGAGTTTGAACAGTTCGTCCACCAGGTTTGGATACAGATTCAGGCTGCGACCCCAACCAGCGCGGGTTTCGAGTACTTCGCGGAAACGGTCAA
>CAMLNK010000450.1 GCA_946481035.1 uncultured Dyadobacter sp.
TATACCATTAAAAACAGAAGCAATTACGAGGTCGGTATCGGCCTTTTGTATGCGATGACGTTACTGACGATCAAAGTTACATTCATATTCCTGCTGCCCGCATTGCTGGTAATGGTGAAAAAACCCGTTAAAATGCTGCTGGTTATGGCGGCGATCGGTCTGCCTGCGGTAGGTTTCCTCTACTGGCAGATCGGCGACCTCTTCCTGATGCCGATCCGGCACACGGAGCAACTCATGACGCCCAACCTTTTCTCCGTACTAAGGCCATTTGTAGAGCTCGTTTTCCATGTCGATGAAAAGAAATCGACGCTCATCAACTGGTTCGGGTTACTGTTTACGGTTTTCATTCCGGTTTACATGGCATTCAAAGCTCGGCACCGCCACATCAGCGAAGTATTACCCGGCCTTTTCATCGCCGTTTTTGTATGCATGATGCTCTTCCAGGCCAGCGCGATGGGCGCATACGTGATCGCGTACCTGATGGCCGTTTTGTTTGAAATCATCGATATCCGCAAAACTGCTCACGTGGTGGTACTGCTCGCATTGAACTGGCTTACCGTCGTGCAGCCGTTTGTGTGGGTGTATATCAAACAGCCCGCGTACACATCGCTGAGCTTGTTTGCCAATGCTTCCTACCTGTTCGAGTACGTGCTGCAAATCCTGAATGTGCTTTGCTTCATTTGGGTACTGCGCGAAACCTATCGTAAGGTAGTTCACACCCAAACTCTGGCAACGGCATGAATATAGTCCTTGCCAAAACCGCCATCAGCGTTGCCGCATTGCTGGTTACCGCTGCATTACTATTCAAAAAGGACGCCTTAACCGACTGGCTCGAAAAGAAATCTGCCAATGTCGTACTGAGTGTCGCCTGGGTTATCCTTCGGTTGCTGCCATTTATCGCCGTGTACGTCGTCGCCAACATGGAACCGACTTCGGATGTGAATGGCTTCTGGGACGAAGGCAGCAAGGCCTCACTCGGGCAAGTCGTGTACCGCGATTTCTGGTCGCCCTACTCGCCGCTTTACGCCTATTTCCTCGGCATTTGGCTTAAACTCTGGTACAGCCCGAAAATGATCGTCCTCACGATGGCGGCCATGGACGGCATTGCATTAGTGGCTTCCTACCATTTTTTCAGGCCATTCCAATCGCGGGGCACCTTTCTGTTCCGGGCGCTCATTTACCTGCTATTACCCGGCTCGCTCGTGCTATGCGTGATCGGCGCGCAGGAGGACGTGTGGATGTGGCTTTTCGTGATCCTCGCGTACCTGCTACGGGAGCGCACATTGCGCGTGGAGTGGTATGCGATCATCCTGGCCATTGGTTTGTTGATGACGAAAGCCATTTTCGTGCTCATTATGGTGCCTTTGTTTTTACTGGAAAAACAAAAAGTACGCTTTGTCATTCCTATTGCCATGATCGGCATTGTCTCGCTGGCTGTTCTGTACCCGCTCGTCGGACTGGAATTCATGCAGCCGCTCGATGAAGCCAAGACATTACGTGCCCCTAATATTCAGTCTGTCCTCAATCCATGGTTTTATAATTCCATTGGCGTCGGTGAAAAGTTCTGGAACTGGATTGGGCTTGTGGCGTCGGTAGGGCTGGCCTGCATTTCCGCCTGGCGCCTCCGCAATGCCGATTTCCGGGTGATGCTTTCGAAGGTTTGGGTGGTTTTGTATGCTACGATGATGATCGTACAGCAGAGCGCTTACAGCAATTACATCTTCCTCTTCCTACTCCCGCTGGTGTTCTATGTGATTGACTGGAAGAACAAAACCCAGATTACGATCCTTTTCGTATTCAACCTGCTTTGCGTCGTGCATCCGTCGTACTGGTGGCGGCTTGGCATGCCTTGCTACATGACGCCTTCGGACACCGCGGCTTCCACGGACTTGCTCATCGATTACAGCATGCAAACCGCCATTGTAATCCTGACAGGTTATTTCATCTGGCTTGCATTTCCCAAAAAGCACGAGGCAATTTCCAGCTAATACCTGCCCGAAGCATTGGTATTGATGCTGACCTGCATTTCCGCAATCCCAAGTTTAACTTTCTTTAACGCCCCGCATTCCGTCCTGGTCTCTACATTTGGGAATACCCAAAACCACCCGAATGCAGTCCGTAGACCGGCACACCCTACACGAACTACAACTCCTGCCCGAAAACACCCGTGCAGCCAGTATTTTGGCATTTTATGACCACACCACAACGCTGGGCGGCGCCGATTACCTCAAAAGCATTATTTCCAAGCCCAGGGCAACGCCCGAAGGAGCAATCCGCTTTCAGGATTTACTCAAAGCGATGGCGGCCCGACCGACGGCATGGCAAGTGAATATCGCCAGGGCTTATGCCGCGGCAGCGGAAAGCTACTATGCATTAAGCGTCGCGCATTCGATGTCGCAGGATGCGGTGATGCATTGGCTGGATACCTGGTGGTATTCGGTCCGTAACAAAGCGGAATATTACCGCGTGCAAAGCGGCGTGCTGGCTGCGCTGCGGCTGGTGAGGGCGGTTCAGGCAACGCTAAATAGCCTTTCGGAAACTCCCATTCCCAACGAGATTGAAGAAGACATTACCAAGATCCGGAAGTTTATCTTCTCCCCTGTTTTGTCTGTGTTTTTGAAAAAGAAGGATGACAACCTGTCAAATGCCGCCGTATTTTATCTCGACTATCATTTACGGATCAGCCACAAAGGTGCATTCCGGCAAATGCTGGATACGATTTATAAGCTCGATGCCTGTCTGGCGATCGTCAAAACAGCCCATCGCCATCAGCTCGCATTTCCGGTTTTTGATTTGCATTCAAATGGGTTCAATGTCGAAGCCGCCTGGCATCCGCTGATACCCGGTGCGGTTGCAAATAACCTGAAACTCGACAACCCCGTGTGCATCCTCACCGGCGCGAATACGAGCGGCAAGACCACCTTTCTCAAAACCTGTGGTATTCTTTTTTACCTCGCACATTTGGGCTGGCCTGTACCCGCCAAATCGCTGCATTTACCGTTTATCGACCGGCTCTTCACGTCTATCCACCTCTCCGACGATCTCGACCAGGGTTTCAGCCATTTTTATAATGAAATGATGCGGATCAAACAGATTTCCGAAGCGTTGAGCGGGGGCGAAAAATGCTTTGTGATCGTAGATGAGCTGTTCCGCGGTACTAACCAGGAGGATGCAATGCATTGTTCCAAAACAGTACTCGATGGTTTTGCGAACTTTGGCGGCTCCTATTTCGTCGTCTCCACCCACCTCCACGAACTGATCGCGCATTACACGGGGCATTCCGAGGTAAGCTTCCGATGTTTCCGTACCCGCATTACCGACAATCAGTTTCAAAACACATTTAAAATAGAACAAGGCGCCGCATTTGAGAAAGTGGGAAGGCTTATAATGGACCAAACCGGCGTGACCGCATTGCTTCAAAACGCAAAAAGGCCCTCATCGGAATGAGAGCCTTTCGGTAATATGTATTTCA
Source organism: uncultured Dyadobacter sp. (assembly GCA_946481035.1). The sequence continues at coordinate 3,473 of CAMLNK010000450.1, forward strand.
AATGCATTATTCGATCACATCGAAACCGCAGAACGGTACCAGTACGGCCGGTACTTTCACGGTTCCGTCAGGCTGCTGGTTGTTTTCCAGCAATGCGGCCAGGATACGCGGTAATGCCAATGCGGAGCCATTCAAGGTATGAAGGAGCTGCGTTTTCTTATCGGCGTTTTTGTAGCGCAGTTTCAGACGGTTGGCCTGGTAAGTCTCAAAGTTTGAAACCGAACTGCATTCCAGCCAGCGCTGCTGCCCGGCCGACCATACTTCGAAATCGTAGGTCAATGCAGATGTGAAACCCATATCGCCGCCACACAAGCGCAGAATGCGGTAAGGCAATTCCAGCTTTTCGAGCAGGCTTTTCACGTGCTCCACCATTTCGTCGAGAGCTTTATAGGAATCCTCCGGCTTGTTGATCTGCACAATTTCCACCTTATCAAACTGGTGCAAGCGGTTCAGCCCGCGTACATGCGCGCCCCAGCTGCCCGCCTCCCTGCGGAAGCACGGCGTGAATGCAGCATTTTTCACCGGCAACTCGCTTTCAGCCACGATCACATCGCGGTAGAGGTTGGTAACCGGTACTTCGGCGGTCGGGATCAGGTACAAATCATCCACGGTGGCGTGGTACATCTGGCCTTCCTTGTCGGGAAGCTGTCCTGTCGCGAAACCTGAATCCGCATTCACCACGATCGGCGGCTGCACTTCCGTGTAGCCCGCATTACCTGCCTCGCTGAGGAAAAATGCGATCATGGCGCGCTGCAAACGGGCGGCTTTGCCTTTGTATACGGGAAAACCCGCACCGGCAATTTTGTTACCGAGCTCAAAATCGATGATAGGAGCCTGGTTACCACCCAGTTTTTTGATCAGATCCCAGTGCGGCAATGCGCCTTCGTGCAAGGTTGGCTTGGTACCCGCTTCGAGCACGGTCACATTGTCATCGGCAGTGCGGCCTTCGGGAACGCTCTCGTGCGGGAGATTTGGCAATTTTACCAACTCTTGCAGCAAGTTTTCTTCGAACGCCTTATGCTCCTCTTCTAATGCTTTGGAACGCTCTTTCAATGCAGCGGTATCGGCTTTGGCTGCTTCTGCCTCGGCTTTCTGGCCGGCTTTCATCAATGCACCGATTTCCTTGGCCTTGTTGTTGGATGCGGCCAGCACATCGTCCAACTCCTGCTGGATCTGGCGGCGCTTGCCATCGAGCTCTATAATGCGGTCTACCGCCTGCTCGGCATCCTTGAAATGCTTTTTAGTCAATCCCGCGATGGTCAGTTCCCGGTTTTCGCGGATAAAATTGGTTTGTAACATGAGGCTGTCGGCTGTCGGCTTTCGGCGATCAGCTTTT
>CAMLNK010000451.1 GCA_946481035.1 uncultured Dyadobacter sp.
CAACAAAGAGACCGGTTTGCAGAACAACACGGTACTCGCATTGGAGGAAGATTCGCAGCAGCAGCTCTGGATCGGACTCGACCAAGGCATCGACATGGTCAAAATTTCGTCGCCCATCATTGCTTATCAAACCAGCGATAACCCGCTGGGCTCTACTTACGCGGCGGCGATCTGGCACGGGAAACTTTATGTAGGCTCCAACAAAGGTGTTTTTGTCAAAAAATGGCTGTCACCCGAACCTTTCCGGCCCGTATGGGGGCTCGAAGGCCAGACCTGGGCACTGAAAGTGGTCGACGACCAGCTTTTGTGCGGCCATAACGACGCTACTTATCGCATTGACGAAACCGGCGTGACCAAAATCTCGAATATCAATGGCGGGTGGGTGTTCCTTCCGGTCAGGAACGGGCACGATACGTTGCTCCTGCAAGGCGCGTATGTGGGTTTGCATGTGTATAAAAAGGATGCAAAAGGCATATGGACTTACGCCTACCCCGTCAAAAACTCCATACCGATCCCTATCAAGCACATCGCACGCGACAAATCCGGGGTATTCTGGCTCGGGCATGCTTACAAAGGTTTATTTCAAACCAAACTCACCCCCGCGCTCGACTCCGCACTGCTATGGAAGGAATTCAAAGCACCCCGCGACCTGCCAAGCGAGTTTTCGGTGGAGGTAGTGCAATGGCTCGCCGGTCAGGTGCGTGTGCGCTCAGGCAATGTGTTTTTTCAGCCAGACGCCTCCGGGACGCTTGTTCCGAGCAATGATTTTCCAAAAGAAGACGAAAATTACAAAGTCAGGACGGGCCTGCATGGCGATTGGTTTAAAGTTTTCATGAACCGCGTCGCATTCCATCAACCGGGCAAAAAGACACGCAACCTGCCCCTCGCCCTCGTGCGCAACAGCGAAACCGTGGTACCGCTTTCGGAGGAATACTATTTCTTTTGCCTCGACAATGGCTATGCATTGTACAACCGCAAGTCGCCCGACGAGCATAATGAGGCCGCCGGCCCGCCGGTGGTCCGGAAAGTGTCCAACCTTCGCAACCTCAATGAAACTTTCGCGATTTCAGGCAGCCCGTCGCTTCCTGCGGAGGTGCGGTCGCTGCGCATTGCATTTGCACTGCCGGTCTACGGCCAGAATGTACAATATAAGTACCGCCTCAAAGGCCTGACCGATCAATGGTCGGAGTGGACGGACCAGAGCTTTGTCGAATTCACGAACCTGGAATCGACCGACTATATTTTTGAAATGAGGAGCAGCCTCAATGACACGATCGGGACGTACCACTTCGGTGTGCAGCCTTACTGGCGCGAAACGTTGTTTGCCAAAATACTCTTCGCGGTGCTGGTTGCACTGGCCTTGGCCGGATTAATCCTATACCAGGAAAAACGGCTCGCGCGCCATCGCCGGAAGCTGATTGAGGAGCAGGAAGAAAAGCTCCGCCAGCAACGGCTCACCAGCGAACGGAAGATCATGCAGATTCAGAACGAAAAATTGCAAAGTGAAATCCAGAGCAAAAGCCAGCAGCTTTCCAATGTGGCGATCAACGTGGTGAAGAAAAACGAGATCCTGGAAGAGATCCGCGACGAGCTGAAACAGGTAAAAGCGGAAATGGGGCAACAACTCCCCAACATCCATTATCAGAAACTCCTGCACAGTATCGAACGGAACGTCGCCGGAAAGGACGACTGGGTTTTATTTGAACAAAACTTCGATGAGGTACACGAGCAGTTCTTTAAACGGCTCCGCCAGATATACCCCACAATTTCTCCTTCGGAACTCCGGCTGGCCGCATGCCTTCGCATGAATCTTTCCACAAAAGAAATGGCTCCGGTGCTGGGGATTTCCGTCCGCGGTGTGGAAATCAAGCGCTACCGGCTGCGCAAAAAACTCGATCTGGACAACGATGCCAATCTGGCCCAATTTATGATGGACATTTGACGCGATTGCACTAATCCTTCAACTACCCCACTATTCTCCTGTCAAACCTTGCATTATTCCCATTGATGTAGTGGTGATGTAGTGCTTTATTTGATTCCTCCGTCGGTTGGAACTTAATTTTGAAGTCAATAAATTCTTATAATAATTCAATCACCAATTTGAAACTGATGAAAACTATTGTACGATTACTGTACATGCTCGTTTTCCTGGCACTAGGAAGTTTCTCTTACGCGCAGGAAATAAATGTGACTGGGAAAGTCACTTCGAGTGCCGACAATTCGGCGCTGCCGGGCGCCAGCGTGCTCATCAAAGGCACTACTACCGGTGTACCTACCGATGCCGATGGTAACTACGCTATAAAAGTTCCGTCTCCACAATCTGTCCTCGTCTTCTCGATGATCGGGATGACTACCCAGGAAATAACGGTGGGTAACCAAACCACGCTGAACGTGGCATTGGCAGAAGACGCCAAAGCACTGAACGAGGTGGTGATCATGGGTTACGGTTCTCAGAAAAAACTTGATGTTACAGGTGCTGTCGCACAAATAAAAGGCGCTGATATTTCCAAGCAGCCTTCCATGAACGCTGTGAGCGGCTTGCAGGGAAAAGTTGCCGGTGTGCAGATCAACAACTCGGGTAAGCCCGGCGAGGCTCCGCAGATCCGTATCCGCGGTGTCGGAACGGCATATGGTAGCGCTAATCCGTTGTACGTTGTGGATGGTGTGTGGTTCGACGACATAAGCTTCCTCAACTCAGGCGATATCGAAAGCATGAACATCCTGAAAGACGCGTCAAGCCAGGCTATTTATGGTGTACGCGCGGCCAACGGGGTAGTTTTGATTACTACTAAAAAAGGAAAATCCGGAGCACCGATCATTGATTACAATGGCTTTGTAGGTTACCAGAAAGTGACCAACCAGATCAAAATGGCGAATGCGAATGAATATGCCACGATGATCAACGAATTGAGCCGCATCAATGGAAAATCGGACGTCCTCGACCCCGCGCAATTCGGCGAGGGCACCGACTGGTACCACCAGATCCTGCGCAATGCATTCGTGACCAACCACCAGCTTTCCATCAGCGGTGGCGGTGAGAAATCGACTTACAACTTCTCATTGGGTTATCTGGATCAGGATGGTATTGTTGAAAAAAACAATTTCAAACGCTACACAGCCCGTTTGCAAAACGATTTCCAGGTACTGAAAAACCTGAAAGTGGGTTATTCGGCAACAGGCTCTTTCAGTAAATCGAAAGATGAAGCAGGCGGCATTTTCAGACAGCTATATGCAGCAGGCCCTGTTGTGCCGGTTTATTATGCCGACGGCACCTATGGTGATCCTACCGATTACAACCTGGGTGATGGTAACAACTTCAATCCGCAGGTTACGGTTGATTTTTACAACCAGAACACCAAAAAGACCCTCCTCACCGGTAATGCTTATGCAGAACTATCGCTTTTTAAAGGCCTGACATTCCGCACCAGCCTCGGCGGTCGTTACGGACAGGATGAGACCCGTACCTACGTGCCGCAATATGTTGCTACTTTCAAGCAGCGCAATACGACCAGCTTCCTCGAATTCGTGCGTCCGCAAACACGCTATTGGATCTTTGAAAATACATTGACCTACACCAAAGATTTTGGTCAGCACAGCATTACTGCCCTTTTGGGTCAATCCGCGCAGCGCGACCAATCGTACAAACTGACTGCCAACGCACTGAATGTGCCTTTTTCAAGCGAAGGCGACCTTTACCTTGCATTGGGTAGCGCAGATGGCCGTAATGTGAAAGACGAAGGCGATCTCGGAACTTACGCATCTTATTTTGGTCGTGTGAACTACTCGTTTGGTGAGCGCTATCTCTTGAATGCTTCACTCCGTGCGGATGGTTCGTCCAAATTCTTCCAGGGCGGCAATGCGTGGGGTTACTTCCCTTCGGTGGGTGCGGGCTGGGTGATCAGCAATGAAAACTTCATGAAAGACCAGACGATTTTCGATAACCTGAAAATCCGCGGTAGCTGGGGTAAAATCGGTAATGCTTCCGTGCCTTCTAACTTGTCGACGCTCACCGTAGCGACCGGCGGCGGACTTGCAGCGATCTTCGGCGGCCAGCTGAACACCGGTGCGAGCATCAACTCCATCATCCCTCCTACCACTTACTGGGAGCGCGGTGTGGGTACCGACGCGGGTATTGAGGCTGCATTCCTGAAATCGAGATTGACAGTTGAATTGGATTACTATATCAAGAAAACCGAGCGTGCGATCTTCGATATTCCTGTATTGAGCTCAATCGGCACCAGCTCCGGCCGGATCGTAGGTAACCAGGCCGATTTTCAGAATAAAGGTTTTGAATTTGCATTAAACTGGCGCGACGACATTGGCAAAGACCTTTCGTACAGCATTGGTTTAAACGGAGCGGTGAACAATAACAAGGTTCTTTCCGTATCGTCCGGTGCCAACCCTATTTACGACGGAGGCGTTGGTCTTACGAGCGGTGCGCTTGCTACCCGCACACGGGTAGGCGACCCGATCGGTTCTTTCTACGGCTATGTGGTGGATGGTATTTTCCAGAATGAGGAAGAGATCAAAAATTCGGCGCAGCCAAATGCGAAACCCGGTGATTTCAGATACCGCGATATCAGCGGAACAAATGGTACTCCCGATGGAACCATTTCCGGCCTCGACCGCCAGGTAATCGGTAACCCGAACCCGAAATTCACCTACGGTATCAACACCAGCTGGAACTACAAGAACATCGACCTCATGCTCGATTTCCAGGGCGTTGCCAAAGTAGATATTTACAATGCCAACATGGGCTGGCGCTATGGTAATGAAAACTTCACCAAGGATTTCTACGATAACA
>CAMLNK010000452.1 GCA_946481035.1 uncultured Dyadobacter sp.
GTCCGTGCATTCTCAACATAACGCTTTGCTTCCGAAATAGGGTCTTTTGTCATAGTGGTGTGTTTTAGATTTTAACTAAAACAAAAATACACCTTCCAGGACCCTATTCCAATTCCAAAACCTCCCTCGGTTTCTGCGGTTTACGGCGTTTTTCGCTCCACAAATACAGCGGCGGAATGAGTATCGGGGCAAAAAGCAGGGTGCTGGTCAAGCCGCCGATAATCACGGTTGCCAGCGGACGCTGTACGTCGGAACCTATACCGGATGAAATGGCGGCCGGTACCAGACCGATGATCGCTACCACGAGAATGGACAGCATTGCCCGCAGCTGTTCGGAAGATGCTTCGAGTACATGGCTTGCCAGGTCGTTTTCATTAGCCTGGGCGGTGCGGTTCAATGCCGACACGAGCAGCACGCCGGCCATTACCGAAATACCGAATATGCTCACAAAACCCACCCCGGCCGATACATTGAAATAGTACCCGCGGATTAGCAGCGCTACAATTCCGCCGCCGAGCGCAAACAGGATACAACTCATCGTTACCATCGTGTGCGGGAGGTTTTTGAACAACATGAAAAGGAAGAGAAACACCATTACAATGGTAAGTGGAATGGTGAATGCCAGCTGTTTGCCGGCCCGTTCGAGGTTTTCGTACTGGCCGCCGTAGATGATGCTGTAACCTTTCGGCACGTGGACCTGCGCATTGAGTTTTTTCTGCAATTCCTTCACAAAACCACCCTGGTCGCGGCCGCGGATGTTGGTGCGGACGGTTACCATCCGTTTGCTGCCATAACGGTAGATATTCGTCTGGCCTTCAATGAAATGAATATCAGCCAGCTGGCTCATGGGTATGAGTGCGCCCGTGAGCGAAGGCACCTGCACGCTCTTGATCGCGTCGATAGAGTTGCGGTACTTGGGCAGGAAGCGGATCACGATATCGTAGCGTTTGGTACCATCATAAAGCGTCGAAATGGTCTTGCCGCCGATGGCCGCTTCGATCATGTTCTGAATATCGGCCACATTGATACCGAAACGGGCTGCCGCCTGACGGTTGATATTGATAGCGAGCTGCTCCTGAGGGCCTTCCTGTTCGATATTGACATTATCAGCACCCGGCGTGGCTTTCACGATTTTAGCAATGGCTTCGGCTTTTTTGCGCATCATATTCAAATCATCACCAACCACGGAAACCGCCAAATCTGCCGCGCTGCCCGTTACGATCTCCATTACCTGGTCGATAATGGGCTGACCGGACGAGAATGCAACAGCCGGCAGCTGGGCTTGAAGGTCGGCCTTGATCTTTTCTACCAGTTCCTTTTTGGTAATGGTATGGCTCCAAAGGTCATAATCCTTCAAACCGACCAGGATTTCGTTTCTGTTCGCGGGGAATGGGTCGGTACCGTCGTCGTTGCGGCCGGTTTGTGTAATCACGAATGATATTTGCGGGTATTTGGCAATGATCTTCCGGATTTTTGGGGCATAACTGGCATTTTCCTGGATGGTAATGCCGGCGGGGAAGTTACCGCGGAGGAAGATCGAGCCCTCATCGAGTGTCGGCAAAAACTCGGTTCCCAGTTTGATACCGAACAAAACGAGCACGGTCACGATGCTGAAACCAACGAGCACGGTGGTTTTGTAATTCTTCAAAAAGCCGCCCAATGCTTTGGTATACGACCGTGTAAGAAAGTCCAGTACAAAATTCTTGTGCTCTTTCATCGGCTTGTCGGGATTGGACAATACTTTTTTGTAGGCAAATGAAATGAGTACGGGAATGAACGTCAGCGCGGCCAGCATGGAACCGATAACGGCGAAGGCGAGCGTGAGCGCCATGGGGGAGAAGAGCTTGCCTTCTACGCGCGTCATGAGCAGGATAGGCATGTACGCGAGGATGATGATGGTTACCGAGAAGAAGATTTCCCGGCCCACTTCCTGTGCGGATAACAATGTGATTTTGACGATTCCCTGCTGTTTTTCCTCTGGGCTGGCGGTCCGGTATTTACGGATCAAATGCTCAGCCATCACACACGCACCGTCCACGATAATACCGAAGTCGATCGCGCCCAGGGAGAGCAAATTCGCCGGAATGCCGGTCAGGCGCATTAATATAAACGCAAACAACAGCGAGAACGGAATTGTAAGCGCCACCACCAATGCGCTCCGGATGCTGCCCAGGAAGAAGATCAGCAGGATTACTACAATTGAAATACCCTCAAACAGCGTGTGCGCCACAGTTTCAAGTGAGTGATCGATGAGGAAGCTGCGGTCGTATAGCGGTTTCAGGTGTACGCCTTCGGGCAGTTCGCTGGCTTCGAGGTCGGCTATTCTTTCTTTCAATACCTTCAATACTTCGCTCGGGTTTTCGTACCGGCGAAGGAGGATAATGCCCTCCACGCCGCTGCTAACGTCCACTTTATCAGCGGTAATGGTGTAGCCCATTACCCCGCTTGGCGGCGGAGGGGTAATCTCGACAGTGGCGACATCACGTACAAAAACAGGCACCCCATTGTCCGATTTCAAAACAATATTCTGAATATCCTGCTCATTTTTAATGGCCCCCAGACCGCGAATGGCGAAGCCCTGGCCGCCGCGCGCAATCACATTACCGCCGGTGTTCTGGTTGTTGGCATTGATGGCGTCGATCACATTCTGCATCGACAAGCCGTATTTCACCAGCTTTTCGGGCGAAGTGATGATATGGAACTGTTTCAATGGACCGCCAAAAGTGGTCACGTCGGCGATGCCGGGTACTTGCAGCAATGCGGGTTTGATCACCCAATCCTGCAAATCGCGGAGCTGAGTAGGGCTGTAACTCGACGGCGCTTCCACGACGTAGCGAAGGATTTCTCCCACCGCAGTCGACAAAGGGGCCAGCTCTGGTGCAACACCATCCGGCAGCTCGGCGGAGGCGAGCCGTTCGGTAACTTGTTGACGGGCGAAATAATCGTCTGTGCCGTCTTTGAATGTCAGCTGGACTACCGACAGCCCGAAGATGGTCCGGCTGCGTCTGTCGAGCACATTTGGGGTGTTTTGGAGGGCCCTTTCGATGGGAACGGTAACTTGCTGTTCCACTTCTTCGGCGGCGCGGCCGGGATATTGGGCTACGACGATCACGTTGGTATCGGCGATGTCCGGGTAAGCCTCTATTTTGAGCTGTGTGAAGCACCAGTAGCCGGCGCCCATCAGCACTACGCTCACAGCGATCACGACCCACCGGTTGCGAAGGCTGAAAAAAAGCAGGTTCTTGATCATTTTAAATCCACTTGTCTACATGGTTGGTGACTATAAACCCGCTTTTTACCTCTTTGCGAAGCAGTGTGAGTGCGGATTTAACTTTTTCTTCCTCGTCTATGAAGGAAATGACCATGGGTGTTTCGTCGAAACTGAACAGGTCGTTGGGGCGGCTCAGGTGCTTGCCGTCGAAGCCGAGGCGGCCGCGGTACACTGTCGCTCCCTGCACTTTCTGTTTCACCAGAAACTGCATAATGTATTCAAATAGCGGTACTTCGTCTTTCCAGTGGTCGGCACTGATGAAGATCTGGGCTTGAAGCATATCCGGAGAGGGTTAATAGCCGAACGATAAACCTTTGAGTTGCATGACGCCCTTGGTCACCACATCCTCGCCGTCTTTCAGGCCGCTGAATGCGACAATGCGGTCGCCGATCTGGTCGCCGATGTTTACCTCGCGGCGCTCGAAAACCTGCGGCGCGGTTTTCAGGAACACATAGTTGCGGCCCTGCACAGTAACCAGCGCATCTTTATTGATACTGAGCTTTTTACCTTCACTCAAACCGAATGCAACGGTTCCGAACATCCCGGCTTTCAGCTTGCCGTTGGAGTTGTTGATGTTCACGCGCAGCTTGATCATCCGGGTAGTCTGGTCCACCAGGTCGGCGATGTCGTCGATGGTACCGGTGAAATCCTCATTCGGAAAAGCGGTGAACTGAATGGTGCATTTGCCGCCTTTTTTTACCTGGCTGATGTCGCTCTCGGGCACGTCGCAGATGATGTACGCGGTGCCTGCGGGCGCGGTGCGGAGCTGTTTGGGTTCAAAACCGCCTGCTTTCAGCTTCGTTTCGTGCTCGATAATGGCCGAACGCTCGTTGATCAGATTGGTTTCTTCCATTGCCAGCGCAGTTTGCGATTCGAGCAGGTCCTTGCCGGTAGCGGCACCGTGTTCCTGCAAATCCTTAATCCGCGACAATTCGGTTTTGCGCTGCCGGATATTGATATTCTGAATCTGGTTGATCATCGTCAAATGCTGCAACAACTGGGTATAATTGCCGGCTAATTCAGGATTATCGAACAGTACGATATTGCCCGAAGCACCTTCGTTCGACCGTAAAACGGTGGCCGAAACTTTTGCGGGCGCAGTCACATTCGCCATGAGCGAGGAGCTGGAAATCTTTTCAGTCTGGAAAAAATTCGCGCTTTCGGCCAGCGGAAACGATATTTTGGTGCCCGAGGCATTCACCACCGGCGAGGAGTTGTCCTGTACGGGTTTGTTAGCGGCTTTGTTCTTGCAACCTGCCATCAATGTCATGGCCAGGCAGGCGCAAACGAGTATGTTCTTCATGATTATTGCGCGATTTGATTGATCATTCCGGATGCGTAAAGGAGGTCGATGTAGCTCTGGCGGTATTGCCCGAGGACGTCATAATACTGCTGCTGCGTATCGAGCCAGCTGCGCTGGGCTTCCAGGAAGTCGATGATTGTCGTACCGCCACGGAGGTAAGAATATTTAACACTGTTCAGGATTGTTTGGGATTGAGTTAGTAACTGATTGAAATTCTGTAAGTT
>CAMLNK010000453.1 GCA_946481035.1 uncultured Dyadobacter sp.
CATTTTTATAACCAAAACGCTTCATGAACAAACCCGCCGGGATACCCATGATGAAGTAGGCCCCAAAAATCGCGAACTGCACGAAAGCGGATTGCGTCTTGCTCAGGCTCAGCACTTTCTGGAAGTGTTTATTGAGCACGTCCCCCATCGTAATGGCGATCCCCCAGAACATGAAAAGGGATGTAACGAAGACCAGGGTAACAAGGTATTTTTTGTCAGTAAACTTGGGCGGGGAGGCGTGAACGGTGCCAGCAGACGAATGGTTGCTCATTTAGCTGAATAGTAAAATTTAATATTGGTTCGGTCTATTTTTGCAAATGTAAATCAGAGAAATTTAAAAACTGTATCCAGTCGAACATTTTAACGTCGTGCCCACCCGGCCGGATATGAAAGCCTATTTGGCCCGATACAGGCTGATTCAGGGCAGGAAATGGCACATCGGGAAAACCGTTCGTCCCTAAAAACCGGTACACTGCATCCGCGGCCCTTGCGGTGGCAAACTCACCCCGCGGGTCGGCATTCTTATCGTCCTCGGCCGTCGCCAGGTATACCGGTCGCGGAGCGATGAGCGAAAGGACGAAATGCTGATCAAACGGCAGCTCAGTGTCTTTTCCTTTGTATTTGGCCAAACTCCGCGCATACCAATGCGGGAACACGGTACAAAGCCGGTTGATATCCTCCCCGATCCCCCGCCGGAACTGCTTGCCTCCGCCCGCTCCCGACTCATTACTCAATACGGCTGCAAACCGGCGATCCGTTGCACCGGCCCAAAGCGCAGCCTTACCCAAGCGCGAAAAACCGAATACCGCCACGCGCTTCGCATCGATATCGCGGTCGGTTTCGAGGTAATCCATCCCGCGGCTCAATGCCCAGGCCCAGGCCGCCATGGTACTGAAATTGTCCTCGCGCTGCTGTAATTCGGGGTACAACAGGTGAATGCCGGTCTGAAATGCCTGTGCCTTCCGGTCCGAGGCCACCTCCTCGCGGTAGAGCGTCACGAGGGCGTACCCGCGTGCGAGAATGCTGTCCACCGCCCATTGCGAGGCATTCACACCCCGGCATGCATCGGCTGCCTTACCATCCGCCGAACACGGGAACATTCCGCTGTGCTCGACCCAGGCGGTCGTCAGCTTAATGCCCGGGTCGGCGTGAATGGCCTGGTTACCGATGAAATTGAGCCCGATAATGGCCGGTACGGGATGTTTGGCCCGATTGGGAATGTAAACCAGCAGATCGAACTGGGCTTCCTTTCCTTTTTCCTTGATATGCACGGCCACCTGCCTGCGCGTCGCTTTCCCGCCTAACGCATTCTTATCCAGGTCAAAAACTTCGAAACGCATATCCTTCGGGCGTTCCGGCGACACACCGTACATTTCGTGCGTCATCGTTTCGAGGATTTCCTTCCTCCGGCGCTCCCAGTCTTTTACGGACTTCACCTTTTCTCCGCTGTTAAAAGTAAATGGGTCGGGCAAAGCCTGATTACCCTCCTGAGCGTGTGCTATTTTTGGCAAAACACCCAAGAATAAAGTCAATACAAAAAGGAAATACCTCATAATGAGCCGCGTGATACGGGTTTGCGATTTATTTTTTATTGAAATAATTATTCATAAAAAGAAGCTGGTGCTGCACCGCATTCTCCCAGTAAGGCCAATTGTGCGCTCCGGGGCGGGAAATGTAATCGTGTGGTATTTTGCGGTATTCGAGCTGCTGATGCAGGTTTTCGTTCACACCGTAGAAGAAGTCTTCGGTACCGCAGTCAATAATGAGCGAAAGGGAGTTCGGGGTTAGTAAATGGAGCATATTTATGACCGTATTCTTTTCCCATCTTTCGGGTTGATCGGCGTAGGAGCCCAGGCGCTTAGCCATGTCCCAGTTGTTGGGAAAAGGACGGATATCCACCCCGCCGCTCATGCTGCCGGCAGTACCGTACACATCCTGGTGTTTCAATGCAAGGTACAATGCACCGTGGCCGCCCATGCTCAACCCGGTAATGCCGCGTCCTTTACGGTCTTTGATGGTTTTGTAGTTTTTGTCGACATAGGAAACGAGCTCTTTGGAAACATAGGTCTCGAACTGCGACTGCTGATCCACCGGGCTATCCCAATACCAGCTGCTGAAACCGCCGTCGGGGCAGACGATGATCATATTATACTGGTCGGCGGCTTTCTGGATGCCCGGCGCTTTGGTAACCCAGTTGGAATGGTTGCCGCTGTAACCGTGCAACAGATACACCACCGGGAATTCCTTGCCCGAACTGTACCCCGCAGGCCGTACCACGACCACTTTGAGGTTTCTTTTCATCACCGCACTGTTCACTTCCACGGTATCGACCTGCGCAGCGGCGACCTGTACCGTCGTCAACTGGCAGAACGCAAACAGAACAAATGCAAAGAGGGATAGTAATGCTTTTTTCATTTTAAAGAGTTGAAAGGAATTGAAAGAATGACGATAACGGAGCGGCAGTTACCGTAGGTTTTTGAGAAGATTTTCTACAACTGCCCGCAGTAAAAGCCTTGAACCCCGCAAATATTGTAGAAACCGTGGAAATATCCTGTTTTAGTCTGCCATAAAGTGCCTGGCATTTAAATTGATATAATCCTGATATCTCTAAAAAAACGCTAACTCAAAATTTTATAACAATGGGCAATCTCCTGTATACCATAGCCGTGATCCTGGTGATCCTGTGGTTGATCGGCTATTTCGGCTTTGCAAGTTTTGGTTTAGGAAATATCATTCATATCCTGCTGGTGATCGCCGTCGTCGCGATCATTCTTCGCGTGATACGCGGCGACAGGGTGGCGTAGCACAGACCTCCGTTTAGCATAACGAGCCCGGGACGTTAGTTTTCTATCGTTCCGGGCTTTTCTATGCGCTATTGTGGCCACAAAATCATATTTTTAGGCAGCTTTATTGCACGATAACCCCCGTTTCTATGCAGTTGATTTTACTCAAACGCCACCCGTTGTTGTTGCTATGCATGTTAATTGCCGCGTGGGGCCGCTCTTCCGGCCAGACCTACGTCGGAAATGTGGAATTTACGAGCCAGAGCGCGCTGAATTCGTGGGAGTCTCAGTATAAAGCCGTCACCGGTAATATTTACATTACCAGCCTTGCGAGCGATATGGTGACCAGCCTCGTGCCGCTGCAAAATATCACCAGCGTCGGCGGTGCGATTATCATCGCTGAAAACCATTCACTGACCTCCCTCAACGGCCTCGGCGGATTACAAACGGTGGGTATGCTCGAAATATCGTACAACGGATCCCTCAACGGCGTGGGTGCACTGAGCGCGCTCAAAACTGTAACCGGCTCGGTAAATATCGTGGGTAATGAATCACTTACAACGCTCAGCGGGCTGCCGATCGGCCTCACCATTGGCGGCGACCTTACGATCCGCAACAACCCGATACTCTCAATCTGCAATGTAGCGGCCGTTTGTGAATACCAGCGTACACATTCCCCCTCCACCTACCTGAACGTGTCGGGCAATGCCGGTATGTGTACCGACGAAACTTTCCTTTATGCGGCTTGTAATGGCCCATTGCCGGTCGTACTCACCGAATTCGACGCCATTGGTGAAGACCATTCGGTGCGCTTGCGCTGGGCCACCACTTCCGAAAGCAATGCTTCCCATTTCGATATCGAGCGCAGCAGCGACGGCCGGGCATGGCAAAAAGCCGGTGTCCTGCAAGCCAGAGGCGAAAGTTTGCGGAAAGAAGAATATTCATTTTCGGACGACTATCCTTTCGCGGGTGAAAACCTCTACCGCCTTCGCATGGCCGACCGCGACGCTACATACTCGTATAGCCGCATCCGTAGCGTATTTGTGCGCGAGGCGCCTGCACCGGCATTCCCGAACCCTTTTTCGGCTTCGCTGTTCCTGTCGCCGCACCAGGCAGGCCTTGCCGGCGCGTTGGAGCTTACCGACCCACGCGGGAAAGTGATCTACCGGGCGAAAGGGCCGCTGCCCGCGAGTATCGCTACTTCGCAATGGCAATCGGGCATTTACCTGCTGAAACTCACTGATAAAGAAGGCATTTCCCGGCAATTCAGAGTTGTGAAAGCGGAGTAATTTTCGGCTGTGGCTGGCATAATTATTTCTGAAATCGCACTGGATTTAAACCAAAACGCGATGATGGAAACCACAATCGAATATAACTATCCCTCGCTCGTCAATGCGGTGTTTTCCAACCGCATCGATGCGCAAAAAGCTTACGACGAGCTGATTTACCGGGGATACAAACCCGAGGAGATCAATGTGATCATTTCCGACGAAACGCACAGGGTACATCATGAAGAGACCGGGAACGAAAAACCGGCCCATTCAAATATGGAGAACGCCGGCATCGGCTCGGCCATAGGCGGCACCGCCGGGGCCATCGCAGGGGCGATCATTGCCATCGGCACCACGGTGGTAATTCCGGGCCTTGGCATAGCGGTGGCCGGTCCGCTGCTCGCGGCGCTCACGGGCGCAGGTGCAGGCGGGCTCACGGGTGGCATCGTGGGCGCATTGCATAACCGCGGAGTACCCAAAGACCACGCCGAAGCATTCGAATCCAGCATTCGCGAGGGCGGGGTCATCATTTCGTTTACTCCGCGCACGATCGAAGACCGGATGGAAATCATCGAAGCCTGGAAAAACTACAACGCCAGGCAGCTGCACGGCAATGAAACTTACAATGCCTGAAAGAAGAAGAACCCGCCATTGAGCGGGTTCCTTCATTTTACAACAAATCTTTAATCCTTATCCAGACATTCTCGGCGAGAATTTTGTGCCCTTCGGCCGTGGGGTGAA
>CAMLNK010000454.1 GCA_946481035.1 uncultured Dyadobacter sp.
GCTCGTCGATGTGGTATTCGTCGGAAAACTGCATGGCCCAGGGCGTTTCGGGGAACGACGCAACGGTATCGCGGTCCACGGAAGCCCAGAGATTGGAAGTGCCCAATGTGAAATCATCGCTTTGCTCGGCCGCCAGCGACTCGCCGGTTTCAGCTTTGCTCTCGCGCCCCATCCGGAACTCCGCGCCTGCGAGGAAACCCACGGTACCATCGCCCGTGCAATCCGAAAAGAAAGAGCCTGAAAAGCGGCGCTCCTGGTTGGTAGCAATGTCGCGGCCTACTACCGCGGTTATGATGTCGTTCTCTTTCTCCACTTTAAAAACGTGGGTATTCAGGAAGAGTGAAATGTTATTTTCGGCCTTTACGATGGAGATTTTGCGCGCGTCGCCGTATTCTTTGGCATCCGGGTTACCATTACCTGGGTCGCCGTTGTCCATTTCGCGCACAATGCGGCCGAGTTTAGGATAGTGGTTTTTATCTACATCGCCCATCAAATGCACGCGTACTTCCGAGCTGTTGTTGCCGCCGAGCACGGGGCGGTCCTGGATTAATGCCACGGTAAGGCCCATCCGCGCTGCCGAAATCGCCGCGCAGGTACCGGCAATGCCGCCGCCGACCACCACGAGGTCATACCGGCCGGCGTCCTGGGGTTTGTCGGTAAGGTTCAGGAGCTTTCTGCGGAATGCAGTCAATGCTTCGAGGTCGTTTGGCGGGGTGAATTTCAGGTCATCCGTGAAAAGCAATGCATCGCAGCGGCCGTTGAAGCCGGTAAGGTCTTTCAATGCGAGTTTCGTATTAGCGTTTTTAATGTCGACCACGCCGCCGTCGTACCATTTCCAGGCGTCCGAGCCGCTTTCGCCGAACGTCTGGCCGGTCGGTTTACCATCCAGGACTACCAGAAACTTACCCGGGCCCTTCGGAAACGGAGCCCAGTCCTTGGTGCGTACCCACAAATGGTACTTCCCGGTTTTCGGAAATTGGACTGTTGTGGCGGCGTCCTTTACCGGCCGGCCCATCCCATGCGCCATGAGGTAGGAAGAGTTCATGACCACAAATGATTGCTGATCAATCACCCAGCCGCCTTTGTCTTCAAAAGATTCTGTTTCAACAAAAACGTGATTTTGCCCCAGGGCTGGAAACATCAAAATCATCAAAACAAAAATGCCAAACAATTTTTTGATTTTTAAAAAGATGTTCATTGTTTCTGTAAGATTTTTTGAATTAGTAGAGTTTGTTCTTCATTGGCATTGGACAGGCTGTTTTGCAGGTTTGATGCCAGGGGTTTTGCTATTTTTATTGTGCCGGTGCTGAGCTTTTTTAATATGGCTATTTGCATGGCATAACCCGTTTTCTGGTAGGTATCCCAAAGCCGGTTTTGTCTCTGCTCAGTTTTGAAAAAATCATTTCCTACATGCTGTAAGGCATATTTGGCGATGAAGCCATTCTTCCCGGCGATGATTGTCTCGATGTCGTTTTCAAATGGCTTTTTAACCTGGCCATCTGCATTCATTACTTTGGCCATTGCCCAGTATTGGTAATGGTGGTTTTTACTTTCCAAAAAGCGGTGCAGCAATGCGTCGTTGGAATAAGCCTCGATAATCTTCTGCATTTCGGGAACCGCCTTTCCATAGGCGATGTGCCAGAGGGTGTAGCAGGTGTAAACAGCGCCGTCGATCACCTGGTTTTTAATCGTTTTCAAAGTCGCGCCGGCCTTCGCGTCGACGGAGTCTGTCAGGTTGTCCGTACCTTTTGTGATCAGGTCTTCCATTTTGAGATCTGCGAAAATGGACCCCGGTTGGGCGAGAATATCCTGCAATTTCTGGTAGTCTTCTTCTTTGAATTCGTCGTGATCTACTTTTGTGAGCACTTTTCCTTCGGGCAGGTCGTAGCGCTCGTAATTACCCAGCAAATCCCAATAGAAATTGATATACACCGGTTTGCATTCATTGGTGTAGCAAACCGGTGTGAAAATGTTCCTGAAAAAATATTGCGGCTGGCCTTTTTCATCGAGCGCGAGTTTCAGGGTGTAGGTCAATGTGTCGTTCTCCGTCACCGTGAACTCCCTGACCCGCTCCTTTTGCCTGTCGGGAAGAGGAGCGGATTTGAGCATTGCCAGGAAGAAAAGCGCTTGGGTAATCAGCATCATTATTCAATAACCTATTTCCAGTCAGGGTTCTGTTCCAGCTTCGGATTCGCATTGATTTCGTCCTGCGGAATCGGGAAATACTTGTTTTTGGCGGTGACGTTACGGGTTGGGTAAACATCATTCACGGCTTTCGGGATCACCGTCAGGAACTTGCCGGTGCGGGTAAGGTCATACCAGCGGTCGCCCTCGGCGAAGAACTCCCACGCACGCTCCTGCAAGACCGCGTCGATGAATGCGTCTTTGGAGAGGCCGGTTTTCAGGTCGGCCAGGCCTGCACGTTTCCGCACGGGATTGATGAAATCGTACGCAACCGCCGTAGCGCCATTCAGTCGTGCCTCGGCCTCGGCCGCAATGAGGTACATGTCGGGAAGCCGGAAGATCGGGATGTTCGGGATCAGGCCGACCGTCGAAACAGGATCCTGATACTTCTTGATCAGCACGCCTTTGGTAGTAATCGGCGTAATGCTCTTTTGCGGTACAATAGCGCCAGCTTTATTTACATAGTTGGTATCCAGCAGCGTGCGTCGCTTATCGGCGGGATCAAACGAGTTGAAAAAAGCCTGGTATGCAAACATCGAACCGAACGAAGTGCGGGCAAACTCAGGGCCGGCGCTTCCCGGAGGGCCACAAAGCCCGGTGAGCTGGTGACCCAGGCCGGGTGATACGGGATCGGCCTCATAGGCCCACATATTCTCGACACGTGACGCGTCTTCCTTGTCGTATTTGTAAACATCACGGACATCCGGAACCAGCGAATATTTGCCGGAGTTGATCACCTCCTTGGCTTTTTCCAATGCTTTGGCCCAATCCTCATTATAGAGCGCTGCTTTCGCGTATAATGCGCTCACGACCTCTTTCGCCACACGTCCCTTATCCACAGCCGGGTACGATGGCAGTCCGGCAGCCAGTGCCTGGTCGAGATCGGCATAAATCTGTTTGTATACATCGGCTTTGGGGCTTTTGGCAGTCAATGCTTCCTCCTCGGTGTAGCTCGGAGTGATTTTAACCGGAACATCGCCGAAATTCTTAGCCAGGAGCCAATGGTAAAACGCCCGCAGGAAATACGCCTCGCCGATGATCTGCTTCTTGCGGGTTTCGTCCATATTCGCGCCGGGCACTTTGGCAATCACCCAATTGGCCTTTTCGATACCGTTGTAGCATGAGGCCCAGATTTGCTGAGGCGATTCGTTGGTCCGTGCGTTACTTTTCTGAGTCGTGTAATTCACGTCGTAAGTGAATAACGTCAGCGTGTTACGACCCACCACGCCGCGCGGGTAGGTCTGGTCGTCGCTGAAATCGACGATGAGCGTCAGCGCCGGGCCGCCGCCCAGGCCGCCCAATGCGCCGTAAGCAGAGACCAGCCCTTTTTCTGCGTCAGCAGCCGTCTTATAGAAATCTTCCGTGTAAATGGATGAATAAATCGTTTCGTCCAGCTGGCAGGAAGGAGCGAGCAGCGCAATGCCGGCAGCGCCGAGGTATGTCGTTATTTTTAGTAGCTTTTTCATATCAAATGGGACTCGAAGTCGACAAGAGGATTTTGCATGGATCAGAATGTAACCTGGATACCGCCCAGGAATGATTTGGACTGCGGGTATACGAAGTTGTCGACCCCGATTACCGTATTGGAACCCGCGTAGGTATTTACCTCCGGATCATAGCCGCTGTATTTGGTGATCGTGAACAGGTTGTTGGCGCTCACATACAGGCGGATGCCTTGCACACCCTTGAACCGCGGCACGGTGTAGCCCAGCGTCAGGTTCTTGCAGCGTAGGTAAGAGCCGTTTTCCACCACATAGTTGCTGATAGGCAGGCGCCCGCCCTGGAAGCCACTCACATATTGATTGCTGGGATTGGTCGGCGACCAGCGGTTGGCTACCCCGGCCAACAGGTTGCGCTGGCCCAGCGGATTTTCGAACGACAGTCGGCTGGCGTTATAGATATCGTTGCCCTGCGAGCCCGACACGAATGCGGCAAGGTCGAAACCGGCGTAGGACAGGTTAGTGGAAAAACCGTAGATGAACTTAGGGTTCGGGTTGCCCACGATAACCTGGTCCGCTGCGGTAATCTGGCCGTCGCCTGTTACGTCTTTTACTTTGTGACCACCCAGGCGGCCGTCATAACCTGGCAGGATAGTTTCACCGGTTTGATTAACACCATCGAAAACATACGTTTTGAACATACCCAGCGGCTGTCCCACTTTGAGGATCGTGTACGTTGTCATGAAGCGCTCGGTGGTAACGCCGCCATCCAGACCGAGCACCTTGTTGCGGTTGAAGGTGGTATTGGCCGAAACATCCCATTTCAGTTTCCCGTCCAGAATGCGCGCATTTACGGCCAGTTCGAGCCCTTTGTTTTGCAATGCGGCGAAGTTCCCGGTAATGGCGCCGTAGCCGGAGCTCAGCGGAAGGGTTTTCACATAAAGCAGGTCATCCGTCTTCTTGTGGTAAACGTCGGCAATGACGCTGATCCGGTTGTTCAGCAAGCTGATGTCGATTCCGACGTTAGCTTGTTTTGATCGTTCCCAGCGCAGGTCCGGGTTGGCGATGCCGGTAGGCTCGATGCCTGTTACGTAGGTATGGTTAATCATATAGCTGTTCCCGGAAGCTACCGTGGCCAGCGACTGGTAAGGGTCGATCCCGCCTGCATT
>CAMLNK010000455.1 GCA_946481035.1 uncultured Dyadobacter sp.
TGCTTAGCCAGTGGTGTTAATCACATAATTTCCAAGGATATTCAGCTCTCCTCCTCCCTCTACCTCGATGTTCCGGACAGTGATATTCTGCCCTACCGCCACCACGTGACCGGGGTTCACCCGCACATAGTCGCCCACGCCCGGAGCTCGCCCGGCCGACCATATCGAGCGATCGGGCCACGCGCCCGAAGCGGTCGTTTCGATCACATTAGAGAAAAGCGAAGTGGTTTTAAAATTCCTGAAGAGCAATGAATCGGTAGTGGTGCCTGCCGCTCCGAACCAGTCGCGCAGAATATCCGAATATACCCTCCGGAAATCCACCTGCATTTTGATCTCCTGGTTCTCATTGGTAGGACTAGTGGTCGGCGGTTCGAGATCGTTGTTGAGATCCGGTACAACACCTACCATTTGGCGCTTGATACCCGTTCCAAAGACAAACATCGGTGCGGCAACCCCGTGGTCGGTGCCCCGCGAAGCATTGGAATTGGCGCGCCGTCCGAAATCCGAGAAGGTCATTCCCACAACCTTGTCGGCAGTACCCTGAAGAACCAGGTCGTTCTGGAACGAGGACACTGCATCGGAAAGCTTTTTGAGCAAGTTGGCGTGGGTTCCCACAGTGGTATCGCTTGCCGTAACCTGATCGCCGTGCGTGTCAAATCCGCCGAGTTCCACAAAATAGATCTTCGTTTGCAAACCTCCGTGGATCAGTCTCGCCACGATTTTAAGCTGCTCGGAAAGCTCTGTGGTTGTACTCGCGGTAGGATACGTCGCCTTGGTTGAGCCTAAGTCATAAGCCCGCTTGATCTGCCCCGAATAACCGGTAGAAAGCAGCTGTTGCTGCCGCACGTGCTTAATCATCTCCCCGGCCTCGCAGCAGGGCAAGTCGGTGGACGACAACCCTAGGCCGCCGTTCAGCAGCGCATAAAAGTTGTTCACGTTCTCCACCGAGATATTCATCGGGCTTTGCGGCCCCAGCAGGCTCGTCGAGTTAAGTACCCCGATTTGCAAGGCCAGCGGGTCCTTCATGGTATCGTTCGGATAATTCTGGGGATAGCCCGGAAAGCGGCTATCGAGGTAACGACCGGCCCACCCGCTGTTGGCATACTGGTTGGCATCCGTGGCAGTCATCCAGATGTCCGACGACCGGTGGTGCGATTGGTTGGGGTTCGGATAGGACACCGAATTAACGATCGCGAGCCGCCCCTGGTTATACATATCCCGCATACCGGTCATCGACGGGTGCAACCCCGCCTCTGCCATGCCCGACAGGGTGAGTACCTTGTTTTGTGGAATAGCAATATTCGTTCGAATGCTCTGGTATTTGGAATAATATTGAAGCGGGATCACCGTGTTTAGCCCGTCATTCCCCCCATTCAGATAAATGATCACAAGAATGCGGTCGGTAGCCGCAGCGGCCGTTCCCATGAGCGAGCGCACGAGGGATGAGCGGTTACTGAGGCTGGTTATGCCAAATCCGTTTACCATTACAGGTAACGTCATGGCTGAGGCTGATGCCAGAAAGTCTCTTCTTTTCATACAATTTCTAATTAAAACACCTCGTACTCAGCCATCCTGATCATGTATCGCATCAGGTTGGAACATCTGTTTTTAACGGCATTTGCAGCGGAAGTACTTGTCGGGTTGGTGCGGTAGCCGTTCAGCTCGTAGCGCCATGTGATCCGCGGCAGGTTATTCATAAAAACCACATCGATGAGGAAGGTTTTCTGTGCTTCCGAGAGGTCGATCGCAAAAAGGTTTTTGGAGAATGCGGCCAGCACTTCATCCGGGGTGATGGCCGGAGTGTTGGTGTCGGCAAAATTGGGCTGGATCTTTTGTATCCAGGCAAGGAAATCGATCCCCAAAACATAGCCCGGCTTCACGACCTGGCTCGGAAAGATGATCGTATCGCTATTACCCCTGCGCGCGGTGATCGTCGAGCCGTTGATCCAGTTTTTGGAATAACCCACCTGGTAATACGGCGGATAGCCGAATACCAATGGCTGCGTGAGAATTTCAAGGTTCATGCCGCCCATTCCCCAGAGGAAAAATCGGATGTAGTTGATATACGCTGCGGTGTCCGTCATCATGTCCGGGCAAGGGAACTCGAAATAGCGGCCCATGCCTAACAGGTATTCCATCGGCGATTTGATAATCGCGCCGATGTTCTGGTCACTGAAAAATATCTCGCTTTTGAGCAGCTTTTCGAGCACCGGCTTGATATTGTAGTTGTTCTCCGGGCTTGCAAAGAATGCGGCCAGTGGAATAATCACATTGTTTTCGATGTCCTGGGTCACATTCTGGTTGACATACCAGCGGTAAAGCTTACGGCAAATGTGCTTCGGCGTCTCGGGATGCCGTAGCAGCATATCCACCAGCTCGTTCATCTCTACGTCGCCGGCAGTGTCGTCGCTGCGGCCCTGAATGGTAATGCCACCGTACTTCGCCGAAAACGTTTTGTTGGACGTATCGTGGTAGTTTCGATGGAAATTCGAAGTAAAGTCGGTCGTGCCGTTGGCGTAGTAGTTGGTAACCATCCAGCCGGTCAGCACTTTCGACGCCGCCTTCACATCCTCCTCGGTATAGTTCGGATTACCGTAGTAGTCTTGCTGCCCTACGGTAAAAAGCTCCTGCAACTCCCTGGCATAATTCTCGTTGGGATGGTCCTTATTATTCCCGTGCCCATTCTGAAAAATGAGCATGGCAGGATCTTTCGTGATCCCGATGGTCATCGTTTTGAAATTCCCGAGGCTGTTGTCGCGCAGGAGTTTCAGGTACCGGTACATGTAGCGGTAGTCGGCCATGACGTTCTGCGATACCACGAAATGGTTCTGCCAAAAGGCCGTCAATTTTTCGAGCACCGACGGTTTATTATTCTGCAACATCATCACCCCTACCCACCAGTAGCGCAAATAAACGCTGAGTTCGCCGCTTCTGGACGAGACAAACGGGAAGGCCGTAAACGGCTGCATATAATAAGGACTGGTAGGCGCATAATCCACCGGCGGCGGAGGCGAGACGGTGTAGCTGACATTTGCAAACAGCTGGTCAACCGCCGTGCCGGGATTCAGGCCGGTAAATGCAGCAATCTCCGTCCGTGTCGGCCCCATAGTAGCTCTTCTGAGTAGGTGTGCTGCCTTGTTGGCCGTGAGTGGTACTGTATAAGGATCAAGATAAGCCATAAGTCATTGAATTAATATTTCCGTTCGGTTGAACACGCGATCATCTGTTGATCAGTACTTTATATGATTTTGACAACCCATCGGTAAAGGAGAATTTCAGCAAGTAAAGACCAGCCGGCATCCGGCTCACGTCGATGCCTTCATTTGAAGTTTCGCGCGATGTGTACACAGTCCGGCCGGCGGCGTCGGTGAGCCGCGCAGAGGCCAGGTTTTGCATGATATTTTGGGAAAAGAACAGCTTTTCAGCCACCGGATTGGGGTAAACGGCCCAGTCGGGCTGGCCGTCGATAGCTACTTTCACAATGCGGCTGTATGCAAAGGCTCCATCCTCGCCTTCGGCGGCACGATCCACCATTTTCAGCCGGTAGAAATTGCTGCCGTTCATTGGGGTTTCGTCGGTAAACGAGTATTGCAGCGACGCTGTCGCGATTCCCTGGCCGCGCGCGGCCACGCTGCCGATCCGCTGCCACGCCTTCGCATCATTACTTCGCTCGACATCAAAATGGCTGCTGTTGATTTCCTCCGAAGTGACCCATTCGAGATAGCTCGTACGCTCGCGTGCAACGCCCGTAAAACTCACCAGCACTACCGGCAATGCCCCGTCGCTCAGTGCTCCGAGCGTGTAAACATTGTAAGTGTCTGGAACAACGTTAAGAATGGTCGTCAGCGAACCGGACGATGCTGTGCTCGGCTGTGCGAAAAGTGAGGTACCGTCGACGGTTGCAGGCAGGTTCACCCACCTGTTGCCATCCCAGCCCACGATGGTCAGTTTGGAAAGCCCACGGTTTGTGACCAGGGCATTCACCGCACTGTTGTCGTTCCAGGAAAGTGTGATACGCGTCGGTGCGGTGCCGTTGATATCCCAGTATTCGCGGGTGCTCACAGCCGCTAACCCGTCGCCCATGCTTCCGGTATTGAACGGAGCTCCCGTCGGCAATGCGCCATAGTCGCCGCCTGCCGGGTTACTGGTAATGGCCACCGCGGGATTGACGCCATAATAGGCTCCGATCGCCTGGTCGGAACTGACCGAGAACGGGCGGTACGCGCCATTATCGCCCACCGGAAAAATGAATGCGTCGGAACCCGCCTTTTTGATGTACCCATCCACAAAACCACCCTCTCCAAGCACTCCTGAGGTAACTGCGGCACCAAAGCTCACAACACCGATCGGGGAATCTCTCCTCGTGAAGAATGCGCTACTGTCCTGCGCACTTGCGAAGTGACTACCATCCGAGAAAAGCAAAACGAATAGAATTATAGAACAAATTCGAGGCATATTTATAAGGTTATACAATTCTACATCAAATATAAAAGAAATCAGTCACACAATATGGTACAAAAGTATGCCAATTACTACTACAAATTAATTACTATTCGGTAAAAGTATACTAACTATCAGGCAAATAGTGCTCAGAGTTACTACAAATGCGCTTTTTTTAGCCCAAAAAAATTAAAATTCTTCTACAAGAACGCAAATAAATTATGGACACACCCGAAACTATTCGCCCGGCGTTTTTTCATTCCACATTATGAATCCAGGAAGGGGCACATTAATTTGCGCGGACAACAGGACAAAATGCAGGCAAGCCATTGGATTGAGAACTA
>CAMLNK010000456.1 GCA_946481035.1 uncultured Dyadobacter sp.
ACTCGATCGAGCAGTTCGATAAGCCCTTGCGCAGTCATTATATGGGTTTAAAAAGGGCAGGGTAGCGGCTCTTTAGGCGATTACTTCGCGGGTGTGATCACGATATTTCGGTATTCCACCGGGCCGTGGTCGCCCTGGATATAGAGCGGTCCGGCTTCGCCTTCGTTGCTATCCAGTGCGCCACCGGTAATGCCGGGGATTTCCTGGTTGCTGATCACCGTTTTGCCGTTTGCGACGAGCGTGAGCATTCTGCCCACCAAGGTAATGTCGAATGTGTTCCATTCGCCGGCTTCTTTGGCTACCATTTCGCTTGGGGTAATGAACCCGTAGATCGCACCCATTTGGTCGAGGGCCGGCTCCATGCCTTTGCCGTCGGTGATTTGCACTTCGTAGCGGCCGCGCAGGTACACGCCGCTGTTGCTGCCTTTCGGAATGCGGAACTCGATATGCAGTTTGAAATCGCCGAATTTCTGATCGGTAACCAGGTTCGCGCCCGATTTTGGGCTGCGCAGAATGCCGTTTTCAGCGATCCATTGGTTTTCGCCGGTCGCGTGCCATCCTTTAATTTCGTTACCTGCCGTCAGTTTGATCGGCGCTCCCCAGGCCGGAGCCGCCTTCCCGCGCAGTGACGGGGCACGCACGCCTTTGTAGCTGTACGTTTTGCCGTCGGGCGTGGTGAGCGAGCCGGTAATGGCGTCGCCGGAAACCGTGCCTTCTACTTTAAGGTCGCTCTCGCCGCGTTCCCATTGCGGCGGGATCGCGAAATCGAATTTGCCTTCCTTGAAATGCACGACGGAAATGGGCCGCGCACTGCCTGAGAAGCCGGTGAACTGGCCTACGAGCGTAGCATTGCCCGAGTGGCGCACTTCCAGCCACGACGGTAATACTTTGCCGTTCGCATCTACCGAAATGTCCCAGCGTCCTTCAATCGGAGAGGCGAGGGGCGCATTGTCAGCTTTTGTCGAAAAGGTTGCCATCAGCAGCGCGCCCGCCGAGAGCATCAAGTTCCGGGAGGTCCGGTACAGGTTGGTTTGGAATACTTTCTTCATAAATTTTTTAGGTAATAAAGGGTGTGAAAGTTAGAGATAAAAATCAATTTTCAGGAATACTTAGCTGATAACTCGTGCTGCGGCCGCCGCCGGAAGCAATCAGGCAACCGATTTCGGCCAGATGTTGCAGGTCGCGCGTGGCGGTAGCTTTGGAAGTTTTGGTGATCGACATGTATTTCTTGGCCGTCATGCCGCCTTCGAAGCCGTCAGGGCCGGTTTCGAGCATTTTTTGGATCACTTTTTTCTCCCGGTCGTTTAGCAGATCCTTGAATTGGTCGAAAAACCGGGTTTTCTTCAATGTGAAATCCAGTATGTGCCGTGTTTCGATTTGCGCGGCAACGATGGTTTCTGCAAAATAGCGGACCCACGAGGTGATATCGATGTTCTTTTGGGCGGTTTCCAGCGACTGGTAATATTTTTTTCGCTCTGCTTCGATCGTCCGCGAGAGGCTCAGCATGACCGGCCGGCCGACGGTTTGCGACAGTGCTTTTTCGGCGATCACACGGCCGATCCGCCCATTGCCATCTTCGAAAGGGTGAATGGTTTCAAAATACAAATGCGCAATGGCCGAGCGCACGGGCGCTTTGGTGATTTCTTTTGAGCCTCCGGGCGCGGTGGCGTTGTACCACTTGATAAATCGTGCCATTTCCGCAGGCACACGCTCGGAAGGTGGTGCCTCGAAATGTACTTTTTCTTTGCCAATGGAGCCGGAGACGACCTGCATCGGGGCCGTATCTTTCCGCCAGGCGCCGGTATTGATGGTCTTGCTGTCTTTCAATAATGTTTTATGCCATGAAAAAAGCATTGCTTCGGTGAGAGGTTCCGCATAGGAATTGCGTGCAGCTACCATGAGCTCCGCGGCGCCCTGCGCCTTCCGGTCCTTGACGGGCTCAGGTTTTTGGGCAATGCCGAGGTTGTTTCTGATGGAAGAAACAACGTCCTGCCGGCTCAGAAACTCACCCTCGATTTCGGATGTTTTAATGGCTTCTGCTACGAGGGTGTTAATCAATGTTTCAATTTGAAGCACATTAGGCGTACCCTTCAAAATGCCGCTGATATGGCCCGTTTCTTCTGCGAAAACGAACAAAATGTCTTCCATACCAGTAAGGTTATACTGGAATTCAGGCCATTCGGGATGCTGCCAGATGTAAGTCATGAGCCGATTAGCAATATTATTCGGCTCAAATATAGTGAAAATCTGAGCCGAATAATGCAAATATTCGGCTCAAAGCTAGCAGCAATGCCCCTAATCAGTAAGCAACCCCAAATTTACCTGGCCACACCTGACCACTCTTGACCACTTTCAAACCACAACCGACTATTCCTGACAACACCTGACCACACTTGACTACTCCTGACCACACCTGACTTCTTCTTTCCAACAGCGGTACAATACAAATTGGCGGATTGGATCAGTTATTGCAGCGATTTTCTGGTAAACTTTGAGGTAAACAAACTGACAGCTATGAAACGGATTGCGCAGATAACGGATATTCATTTAATGGAAGAGTGGTCGGCGAAACATGGAGCGGATACGGATACGAACATGAAACTGATCTTGCAGGACGTCGGTGCACGAGGGATCAGGGAGGTAGTATTTACGGGCGATATCGGGCATTCCGAGTCGTATCAGCGCTTTTTTGCGTTGCTAAAAGACTTTGATTTTACAGTCATACCGGGTAACCACGACCAGTTTGCCAACATCCGGCCGCATTATCTTCCGGAGTACCTGAAAACCAAAAGTGAAATGTTCCATTCCGCCGAGGACGAACATTTTAAATACATTTTCCTCGATTCTTCGTCGGATTCGATCAGCGAAATGCAAATGCAATGGCTCGAAAATGAATTGGTTACGACCCGGCACGTTCTGCTATTTATCCATCACCCCGTTTTGCAGGTTCTTACGGCGGTTGATTTTAAATATCCGTTACTCAATCGTGAGGCGGTGAAGAATATCCTCGTACGCAGCGGGCGCGAGATCACCGTTTTCAGCGGGCATTACCATACCGACGATTTTACAAAAGAAGAGAACATTACCCAATATGTAACTCCGGCGGCGTCGGTACAAATGGAGAAAAATCCGTTGGAAATCGTGATTCACAGCCGGTATTACGGCTATCGCATTATAGAATTGGCAGGCAGGAAGGTAAGCACGCATGTGGTGCTGAATCATGGAAAAGGGTTTGATTTGGTGGATTAATGCATAATGTTGATTAAAGCAAAAGACCACGTCCTTGAATCCGTGGCCTTTGCATTCGCCTGTGTCCGCGTCGCTCACTTACGCCTTCGCGTGCGAAGATTGGCGTTGGTAGCGTTTCAGCATTCGCAGAAAACGTACCATCAAAAAACTGTTGTCGAGTGCATTGGCCGTGTTTTGTAAACCCAGATTCCAATCGCTCGTAGGGCGGAGGTAGTGGTGCAGCATATCGATGTAAAGCATTTCCACTTCCTCCATGTCGATGTCGTTACTTAGTAAGTCGTTGATAATTTCCTGTGCGCTCTGCGCTGACTCTGTTTGTTGATACTGCATAATGATTGTTCAAGATCGTTATGCGCAGCAAAGAACGGTGCCGCACTTGCCGTTGCTCACCAAAAACCAGGCAATGGATTAAACCATTACGGTAGCCTCGGCACCGTTTATTGGGGCAAGTAAAATGTAATTTAAAGGCGAAAGATACCGGGTTGCAAAACGCGGGTATCTTATACCTGATTTTTAATGAGCGTCACAAACATATATGCATTAACTGCCCCTTGCAACTGTTCTACACGCCCAAAACGCTATAACATATCAAGTGGCTGGTATTAATGAGCCTGTGTCGACTAAAATGCTTCTAGGGCTGAAAAAGAATACGTAACTTGCTATTACAAACGAGAGAACCTTATGAAACTGCAAGGCATTAAAACTGAATATACGCCGAAAGGAAAGTTGAAAAAAGTAACGATCAATGCGGCTTCCAAATCGGAGTTCGTGGAGGATTTACTCGACGTGATTGCGGTGGAAGCAACTAGAAATGATTCAACAAAACCATTCGATGAAGTAGTGGAAAGGCTTGATAAAAAACATGGAATAAAGCGTTGAAATACAAAATCGTAATCACACACACTGCCGAAAAATGTTTGAACAAGCTAGCCAAGAGGAACTATGATCTGGTGGTCAAGGTGATCTACTCGCTAGCAGACAACCCGTATCAACCGGGTACTAAGAAGCTGCAAGGCGTTGAAGATGTTTATAGAGTCAGGGCCGGAAACTACCGCATTTTATATAGGGTCAGTAATGGTGAATTGACTGTCACCGTCATCAAGATCGGCGATAGAAAGGATGTCTATAACTGATTATTAAAGCGATCAATACGCGTTTTCCGCTGCATTCAATTTAGCTACAATCAAAAATCTTCGCGGTTTTCCACCGCTTACTAACTCCAATATCCAATAATGCATTGGTTTTTAGGTAATTCGCATTCCGATGTCGCTTTTTTACAATACACGCTTTCGGAATAAGCCTAGTTTTGTAGCGTCAATACGAAAAAGCCATTTTCACAAACGATGAGCTCAGGTTATCAGGAATTTAAACCATCTGCCGAATTACAGCAATATGTCGAGTGCTATTGGTTGCACCGGTTCGAAACCGAGGGCAAACGCGAGTCGCCCGTGCAGCGCTGCATGCCGTTCGGAACGTTGGAGTTGATTCTGCACCTGGACGATAATCGCTGCGATGCATTGTTCA
>CAMLNK010000457.1 GCA_946481035.1 uncultured Dyadobacter sp.
GACCCGTCAGCTAAAGCAGACGGTAGAGGATTGAAAAGACAGAAAAAGTATCAATTACCGTCTACTTTATTTGACGGGTTGAAAAGCAAAGAGAATCGATTCCCGTCGATTTTAATCGACGGAGGAGACTATAAATAGTAAATAACAATAGACCAAAAATATCATGGCACATCCTAAGCGGAGACATTCCAGCACCCGTCGCGATTCACGCAGAGCGCACGATTTCCTTACCGGAAAGCAGTTGGGAACTGATGCTACAACCGGAGAAATCCACCAATTGCACCGTGCACACGTACACGAAGGCAACCTGGTTTACAGAGGTAAAGTTGTAGTTGAGAACTATACTAAAACGGTTTAGTTTCAGTCGATGAGCAATTCAATTTCGCAGCAGCCCTATAAAAGTTGTTGCGAAATTCTTTTTTACTGCGGCACATCTGCTAAATTTACACCTTCGGTTTCTAACTTATTTGTCAAAATAACAGCGTGTAAATGAAAATTGCGGTAGATGCTATGGGGGGAGATTTAGCTCCGCAAGCAATTGTTGAAGGGGTCATTCAAGCCTCTTCTGAGCTACCATCCGAGGCGAGAATCGTTTTAATTGGCCGTGAAAACGCGATCTGGGAGATTTTCAACCAGCACAATTTCACTCCTACTAATGTTGACGTCGTTCACGCAGAAGATGTAATCGAGATGGGGGAACATCCTACCAAAGCCCTCTCTCAAAAGCCCAATTCCAGCATTGGCGTGGGTTTCAAGCTTCTGAAAGAAAAAGAGGTAGATATATTCTGCAGTGCAGGAAATACTGGTGCCATGCACGTGGGCGCCCTTTTCAGCATTAAAGCTATCGAAGGTATTCTTCGCCCTGCCATCGCAGGCCTCGTGCCGCAGGTTGGAGGCGGTTATGCCGTTATGCTCGACATCGGTGCCAATGCCGATTGCAAACCGGAGGTCCTTTCGCAGTTCGGTGAAATCGGCTCGATTTTCGCCCAGCATACTTTCCAGATCGACAAGCCAAGGGTTGCATTGATGAATATCGGGGAAGAAGAGCAAAAAGGCTCCCTCACTTCACAGGCCACCTATCCCCTGCTGAAACAAAACAAGCGCATCAATTTTATCGGAAATATAGAAGGGAAAGATCTCTTCACTAACAAAGCCGACGTGATCGTAACCGACGGCTTTACCGGCAATATTTTGTTTAAACTGGGGGAATCACTGTATGAAATCTCCCGGAAAAGAGGTTTCCAGGACGATTTTATCGACCAAACGAACTACGAGTCCATCGGAGGCAGTCCCATTATAGGGGTGAATGGAAATGTGATGATCGCACACGGGGTATCAACGCCTCTGGCCATCAAAAATATGGTTGACTGGGCTTACAAGCAGGTAAAATCCAAAGCGTACCTGCACATCGCCCAGGCATTGAGCTAACGACGGATGCTGACAACCACATGACTATGAAAAAACTGAAACTGTCCCTTTTTACCAAATCTATTCGGATTTTGAATAGTTGATTTATCATGACCCATATTAAAGCCTCTATAACAGGAATACAAGGTTATGTGCCTGATTATGTGTTGACTAATACAGAATTGGAAACAATGGTTGCGACCAACGACGAATGGATCGTTAGCCGCACAGGTATCAAAGAAAGACGTATTCTGAAAGGCGAAGGTTTAGGAAGTTCACATATGGGTGCGGAGGCAGTAAAGGGTTTGCTGGCCAAAACCAATACAAGTCCCGGAGAAATCGATCTGCTCATTTGCGCTACTACCACACCCGATTTTGTTTTCCCCTGCACAGCCAACCTCATCTGCGACATGGTCGGCATCCGTAACATCGGAAGCTTCGACATCCAGGCTGCCTGCTCGGGTTTTATTTATGCATTGACACTCGGCTCGCAATTCATTGAGACCGGAAAATATAAAAAGGTGATCGTCGTAGGTGCGGATAAAATGTCCGCGATCGTCGACTACACCGACCGCAAGACCTGTATCCTCTTCGGCGACGGCGCCGGCGCGGTACTGCTCGAACCGGATACCGAAGGAAACGGTATTCTGGACTCGATCATCAAATCGGACGGAGCGGGGTATCCCTACCTCAACCAGAAAGCCGGGGGAAGCCGCTACCCGCCTACCCACGAAACGGTAGAAAACAGGCTGCATTACGTTTATCAGGATGGTGCGCAGGTTTTCAAATTTGCCGTGACCAATATGGCCGACATCGCTGCCGACATTATGGAGCGCAACGGTCTGAACAGTGATAACGTAGCATGGCTGGTTCCTCACCAGGCCAACCGCCGCATCATCGAAGCCACCGCCAACCGCATGGGCGTCGGAATGGACAAGGTGATGATGAACATACACAAATACGGAAATACCACGGCAGCAACCATTCCGCTTTGCCTGTGGGACTATGAATCACAACTTAAAAAGGGCGACAACCTGATACTGGCTGCTTTCGGCGGAGGCTTTACCTGGGGCGCTATGTACCTCAAATGGGGTATCGGAGCGTAGGCATGTGATTTTCGTTAAAGCATTATCATACAATTCATAAGCATAAAAATGGCAACTACTGCAGATTTGCGTAACGGTTTGGTGATCCATTTCAACCATGATCTTTTTCAGGTGATTGAATTCCAACACGTGAAACCCGGAAAAGGCAACGCGTTCGTACGTACCAAACTGAAAAGCCTTACTAGTGGCAAAGTACTGGACAATACATTCTCATCAGGCGCAGGCATCACGCCGGTACGTGTGGAGAGACACAAGTTCCAGTTCCTATATAAAGACGAGGTTGGCTACAACTTCATGAACTCCGAGACATTCGACCAGGTATTGATCGACGAAAAACTAGTGACCAACGCAGACCTTATGAAAGAAGGCCAGGAAGTTGAGATCCTGATCAATACCGAAACGGACGCTGCGCTTATTTGCGAATTGCCTCCATTTGTTGAACTGACCGTTACCTATTCGGAGCCGGGCTTGAAAGGCGATACCGCCAACTCTCCCAAGAAAGCTATCGAGGTAGAAACAGGCGCACGCATTATGGTTCCTTTATTCATCGAAGAAGGCCAGAAAATCAAAGTCGACACGCGCACATACGATTACGTAGAAAGGGTTAAATCTTAATTAAATGGAAACCAGAGAAATCCAAAAACTGATTGACTTCATTGCCCAGTCGGGACTTGATGAAGTGAATATTGAAACGGCAGACCTGAAAATCAAGGTAAAACGCTTTGCAACTGCACCGGTAGTAGCCTACACATCGGCACCCGTTGCGGCACCTGCGCCTGCAATCGCTCCTGCGGCTCCCGCAGCAGCTGCACCGGCCTCTCCCGCAGAGCCAGCGGTTTCCAAAGAACCAGCTTCTTCGAACCTCATTACCATTAAATCCCCGATGATCGGTACATTCTACCGCGCATCGAGCCCGGAAACACCTGCATTCGCTAACATCGGTGATGAAATCAAACCCGGAAAAGTAGTTTGCGTGATCGAGGCGATGAAACTGTTCAACGAAATCGAATCCGAAGTATCAGGTAAAATCGTCAAGATCCTGGTTGAAAACGCAACTCCGGTAGAATTCGACCAGCCATTGTTCCTGGTTGAACCTGCATAATGCAGCGAACGAAAACTCACTGAATTACATGTTTAAAAAGATACTTATTGCTAACCGGGGCGAAATCGCCCTGCGTGTAATCAGGACCTGTCGTGAAATGGGCATCAAAACTGTCGCGGTTTACTCGACAGCCGATCGCGACAGCCTTCACGTACGGTTTGCCGACGAGGCCGTTTGTATCGG
The DNA here is from genome assembly GCA_946481035.1 of uncultured Dyadobacter sp. The sequence continues at coordinate 3,799 of CAMLNK010000457.1, forward strand.
TCCTCCGCCCAGCAGGCAATCGTACCTGAGCATCCAGAATATCATTTCGGCAGCGGAAGTAACCGGCGCGGACGCGATCCATCCGGGCTACGGATTCTTGTCGGAAAACGCCGAATTCTCGCAGATTTGTGCGGATTACGGCATTAAATTCATCGGTGCTACCGCCGCCCAGATCAACGGAATGGGCGACAAGGCTACCGCGAAAGCGACGATGATCGCAGCCGGCGTACCGGTTGTGCCGGGTTCGGAAGGCTTGCTCGAATCTTTGGAGCAAGGTAAAGAACTTGCAGAAGGCATCGGCTACCCTGTAATCGTGAAAGCGACAGCAGGTGGTGGCGGACGTGGAATGCGGGTGATCAACAAGCCCGATGAATTCGAAAAAGCGTGGAACGACGCCCGTACGGAATCGGCTGCCGCGTTTGGAAACGACGGTTTGTACCTCGAAAAATTCGTGGAAGAGCCTCGTCACATCGAAATCCAGATCATCGGCGACCAGTTCGGCAAAGTGTGCCACCTTTCGGAGCGCGACTGCTCGATCCAGCGTCGTCACCAGAAGCTGGTAGAAGAAACGCCATCCCCGATCATCACGCCCGAATTGCGTGAAAAAATGGGTGCAGCGGCCATCAAAGGCGCTCAGGCGATCGGCTACGAAGGTGCCGGTACCATTGAGTTCCTGGTCGACAAGCACGGCGATTTCTACTTCATGGAAATGAACACGCGTATTCAGGTTGAGCACCCGATCACCGAAGAAGTTACTGATTTCGACCTCATTAAGGAGCAAATCAAAGTAGCGGCAGGTGAACCCATCTCAGGAAAGAACTACACGCCAAAGCTTTACGCGATGGAGTGCCGTATCAATGCCGAAGATCCTGCAAACGGATTCCGCCCTGCGGCGGGTAAAATCACCAACCTGCATTTCCCTGGCGGTCACGGCGTACGCATCGACAGCCACGTGTACAGCGGCTATACC
>CAMLNK010000458.1 GCA_946481035.1 uncultured Dyadobacter sp.
ATCAAAAATTAATGACGACCGTCGCGATTTTGGTGACATTGGTCAAATGGTCCTAAAAACCGGCTGATAAACGCCTTCGTCATTATGCATACTACCTTGCTCATTATTAATTGAATGCAAAACGGGCTCCATCCATCTTTGAAGCCATAACTTCAAAAGCCATGTCATGCTACGATTGAAAATTCAGGGACTTTCCAAAACCTACCCTAACGGCATCCGCGCCCTCGACGGCGTTTCGCTCCAAATTCCGAACGGGATGTTCGGCTTGCTTGGCCCTAATGGTGCGGGCAAGTCCACATTAATGCGTATCCTCGCTACCCTTACCCCACCCGATAGCGGACTGGTCACCTTCGACGGCCAGGATACCCGTACCGAAACCGCCTGGCTAAGGAGCAGGCTCGGTTATCTGCCGCAGGATTTCGGAGTATATCCTGGCGTTTCCGCCGAAAGTCTGCTGGATCACCTGGCCGTGTTGAAGGGTTTGACAGTCAGATCCGAAAGACGAGATCAGGTCACTGCTCTTTTGCAGCGAACCAACCTCTACCAGCACCGGAAACAAGCCGTGAGCACCTTTTCCGGCGGAATGCGCCAGCGCTTCGGTATCGCGCAGGCGTTGCTGGGCAACCCGCAGCTGGTGATCGTCGACGAGCCTACCGCAGGCCTCGATCCTTCGGAAAGGCACCGGTTTCATGATCTGCTGAGCGAAATCGGCGAGCAGATCGTGGTGATCCTTTCGACGCACATTGTCGACGACGTGCACGACCTTTGTCCGCAAATGGCCGTGCTCGCAGCCGGTCGCGTAGTCCTCGAAGGCAAACCCGAAATACTCACGCATTCGCTGAAAGGGCAGCTATGGCGCAAAACCGTAACGCCCGCAGAGCTCAGCGAACTGCAAACCGCCATCCACGTGATCTCCACACGCAGGGTCGCGGGGCGCATTCAGGTACATGTGCTCGCGGGCGAGCGACCGGGCGGCGGGTTCGAGGCATTCGATCCCGGCCTGGAAGATGTTTATTTTGCCACGCTCGCAGGCACATACCGGAAGGAGGTGCTGCCATGCTAACCGCTCTGCTCCTGCCCGCCATGCGTTTTGAAATGGGTTATCATTTCCGGCAAATCACCTTTCGCATTGCGGCATTGCTTTTCCTGCTACTGGGCATGCTGATGCCGTTCGGTAACTTCGGCGGTGACGAAATGCACCGGAATGCACCGCACGTCATCAATTTTATCATTTGCCTGCTTTCGCTGTTTACCATCTTCGTGAGCACGCTCGCCTGCGCCGCCGTGGTCCTGCGCGACTCGCAGCATCACATGGAGCCGCTGATATTCACCACAAGCGTCGGCCGGATGCCCTATTTCACTGTCCGGCTTTTCGGGCTGCTCGGCGCGGTATTCCTGGTGATGTGCGTTGCGGCAATGGGCACGGCAACGGTAATCTTCCTCGCCCCGCCCGACCGGCTTGGACCTTTCCATTTCTCGCATTACCTGGTGCCTCTGCTGACGTTCGGCTTACCGGGTGTTGTGTTTTGTTGCAGCGTCGTGTTCGCGGCGGCAATGCTCACGCGCAACGTGCGATATGTGTACACGGCCGGCGTTTTGATGTTCATCGTCTATTTCACGGCCTCCATTCTGGGCAATTCGCCGGTTATGGCCGGTTCCGTCCCTGCGCCGGGCGGCCCGGGCTGGTTTTCGGTATTGATAGATCCGTTCGGTTTTACGGCGTTCTTTGGCGAAACCATGAACTGGCCCGCGTGGCGGCGCAACCAGGAGCTATTTCCGCTCACCCCGATGTTCGTAGCCAATCGCTTGCTGTGGACCGCCATTTCCCTGGCTTTGCTCGGTTTGGCATATAGCCGTTTCAAATTCAGGGTTTTGTTGGAAAAAGACCGCAAGGCAAGTCGTGCACCGGAGGCTCAAACTATCCCTAATCTGTCCTATTTCACAGTTAACACACACATTAACAAACCCAACTACCATCGGCAGACCTTTCTGCGGATATTCCGCTTCGAAACGAAAGCGCTCTTCGGTGCGGTGGTAACGACGCTGATCTTTGCATTATGGATATTTTTCAATGCTGTGGAACTGTTCGAAAACCTTTCCAACGGCCCTTACGGCGTACGAAGCTATGCTACCAGCGGCATTCTGGCCGAGCAACTCACAGCCGTTCGTCCGGCATTGCTGCTGATTATTTTTTATGCTTCTGAACTGATACACCGGGAAAAAACAACGGGAATCCAGCCACTGATTTTCACTACACCGGTTTCTACGGCGGTGTTCGCAATCGGCAAATCCCTCGCATTGGTAAGCTGGATTCTGGCCCTTATAACAGTGCATATCGCGGTAGGCATTGCGGTTCAATGGTTTTCAGGGTTTGAAACTTTTGAATGGGGCACCTATTTTTCGCTCTATTACTACGCAGGCCTTCCGCTGGTGCTCCACGCAATCCTGATCGTATTCATCCAGACCGTCGTGCCCAACAAATACCTGGGAATGCTCGTCAGCGGCCTCGTAATCGGCATTTTCATTTTTGGCAGGAAACTGGGGTTCGAAAGCTACCTGGCCCGTTTCGCCGCCGCTCCACGCCTGCACTACTCCGATTTTCACGGCTTCGGACACAGCGGCTTGTCCTTCAACTGGTATATGCTCTATTGGTCGTTGATCGCCCTGGCGCTCGCGGGCATCGCTACGCGTATGTGGCCGGGTAGCGCGCAGATGAGCTGGCGCGGGCGTGTACGGAGCCTCGTAAAGCCTACCGGCCGCGCCTATGCATTTACAAGCTTCTGTGCCGTTCTGGCAATCGCCACAGGGTTTTATATTCAATACAAAACGGGCCATTCGGCCCTCAACCGCGCGGGAGGAACCGATCTGGAATGGCGGACGCGGTATGAACGCAAATACAAGCCACTTGAAAACCTGCCTCAACCGGTCGTCACGGCTGTAAACCTGCATACAGATCTCTTTCCAGCCGATCATTACTACACGGTAAAAGGCTATTTGAAGGTCAAAAACAAATCGAAGCAGCCGATCACGCGGTTGTACATCGGTACCGACCCGGATATTGAACTGGTAGCACTTCGTCCTGAACGCGCCACACGACTATCGGCTGATCAAACTTTCGGACAGCATTGGTACCAGCCTTCCCAACCGCTCATGCCCGGTGAAGAAATGACCATCCATTTCGCCATTCGCGCCGATCGGTCGGCATTTAAACCTTTCAACAGCGAGAATGCCGTGGCGACGAACGGCTCCTACATCGAGCTGGAAAAATACCTGCCGCATTTTGGATACCGGCCGACTTACGAAATCGAAGATCCGGAGCAGCGGCGGCAAAACGGCCTGCCTCCCCGTAAAAACATCGTTTCTTCCGACCACGATTACCATTTTGTCCATTTTCAAAACATTATTTCCACCGACCCTGACCAACAGGTAGTTACTCCCGGCACGTTGGTAAAAAGTTGGGAGCATGCGGGCCGCAGGCATTTCCATTATCAATCCAAGGAACCGATTCCGTACATGTTTGCATTGAGCTCTGCCCGGTATGCCGTGAAAACGGAGCAGCACAAGGGTACAACCTTCCGGATTTACCATCATGCCGACCATCCGCAGAATGTACCTGCAATGCTGCAAGCCATGAAAGATGCTGTCGATTACGGCGACACCCATTTCAGCACGTATCAGCACCGCGAGCTCGCGCTGGCCGAAATACCACATTATCCAGGCTCGGCTACTGCCTATCCGGGCGTCATTTTCAGCCAGGAAAGGGCCAATTTCAGGAGCAATTTCAGCGACAGCGCCGGTTTCAACTTTACCTACGCTACCACCGCGCATGAAACGGCGCATCAATGGTGGGCCGGACAAGTGGCAGCCCCCGCGGGACCGGGCGATGCATTACTGACCGAATCGCTGGCGAAATACATCGAAGCGATGGTGACCGAAAAACGGTTCGGCAAAATGTACCTCAGGCCCTACCAAGTGAAGGATTCGCAGCTCTATTTCGCCTACCGCAGTGCCTTTGGAGAAAAGGAAATACCGCTCCGGAAAACTAGCGGACAGCCTTTCGTACATTATCAAAAGGGCGGATTGGTCATGTACCGCTTGAAGGAAGTTTTAGGCGAAGCACACCTGGCCCGCGCATTGCGGGAATTGGTTACACGCCACGGATACCCCTCAAAAAGGCCAGGCCCTGCCGACTTGACCAACGCATTGAAACACAAAGCAAATCCAGCCCAAATCCGGCTGATAGACGAGCTTTTTAAGAAAGTGGTGGTATTTGACAATGACATTAAAATATTATCTAACAAACCATTACCTGCCAATCAGCAGCTGCTTACTTTGGAAATCACTATCCGCAAATCCGATGAAACTTCCGGCAAACCGGTTCCGATGCAACCCGATGAATACATCGATATTGCCGTTTTTGATCGGGAGATAATGCCCAACGTCGTACCGCCAACGCCGCTTTACTTGCGTAAACACCATTTTTCAAAAAGCCACTCAGTCATTCAGATTGTGGTGCCCCGCCGCTCGGTTGCCGTCGTGCTTGACCCTTTATCCTGCATGCTCGACGTGAGCGATCACAACAATGTAACCCTACTTAAATGAAGCCGGGCGGAACTTTGAGTAATGTATTCGTCTTTCCTTAATAGTGGCTAACGGAGCCAATTATTTCAAATACCCGGGCACCTCTTCCACAATCGTTTCAAACAGCTTTTTAGCGCTGGTATGCTTCAATACCGGCGCGATTTGCCCTCCCCAGAACATGATCA
>CAMLNK010000459.1 GCA_946481035.1 uncultured Dyadobacter sp.
TCCTGCGGCGTGTATACGTTCGCAGCGTGTATTTCCATTTGTTCCGACCGCAATTTCTTTTTCGGAAGCGTATCCGGCGTGGGAACTATCAGGTCATGCCCTTGCGGAAGCGGTACTGCCTGGTTTTTGACTGGTGAAGAAACCTCCGCGCGGGGCCGACTTGCCGTCACAACAAGTTTTTCTTTGGGATTAGCCGGTTTTTCCGGCGCAGTGGCTGCCGACAGTGCAATCGCAGTCGCCAGACTGAATGTTACAAATAGTTTTTCCATGGCATCAAGTGGTTTATTATTGTTATTGACAATGCGTTTGATCCTATCGAGCAGATGGTTACGTTTCTTGGAGAAGGCCACTTCAAATACCGGCCGCGACTGGTTGTACTCCTGGAACGAGACGAGCGCGTGAATGAACGAGGTCTTATTTTGTATAACACTGATAGCCAGGTCATCACAGCAATGCTCGCGTTCTTCACGGATCAGTTTGGAAATCCACCAGACCGCCGGGTTAAAGAAGAAGACATTTTCGCAGAATATCTGCACAAGGTTAATCAGGTAATCGCGCCGGCGGATATGCGCCAGTTCGTGCAGCAGAATGGCTTCCACCTGTGCTGCGGGAAGGTTGGCCAGCATACCGAGCGGTACGAGCACAACCGGTTTCAAAAAACCGATCACCATCGGCACAGCCACCTGCACCGATTCGCGCAGCTCCACTTCCTGGCTGATCCGCATTCTTTCGGCCAGTTCGTAAAACCGGACGACCCATCTCATTTCCGGCGTCGAAACCTGCTGCGCGACCTTTCTGAGATATAGTAACCCGGTAGCCGCCAGCAGGGATTTTATTGCAAAAATGACAAACCAACCGGCCACGATCAACTGGGCATGCTCGCTGAAAAACGCCATTATTTGCATCATCCAACCCCCTTCCGCTGCCGCGATGGCGACGTTGGCTGTGTTTTGGAAAGCAGCAGGCATCACCCAATCTTTGGAAAGAACAACTGCCTGTGCGGTACTTGTATCCCGCATCATCAAATTGAACGTCAGCACCACGCCGGCGACGAAAAACAGCATCACCAATGCAAGCATATTGTACCTGAATGATGGCTTGCTCTTACGGGTGCAAAGCAAAATGCCACCGGCCACAATAGCGGCAACAAGACCTTGCCAGAGCGAATGCATCAATGTGAGGCAAAGCGCGCGGACCCATTCATGGGCTGTGGGCTGATCAATGATATTCCAATTCATGGCTAACGGATATGAGCAGTTTGATAATTACTAATCCAGTTTTTTAAGAAAATCCCTGATCTCGCTAAGCTCCTCGGCGGAGGTATTCTTATTGCCAAAAAGCTGCATCACCAGGCTCGACGCCGAACCTTTGTACATCGAATCCACGAAACGTTCCAGCAATGCCGATTTCGTTTTGTCCTCCGGCTCGGCGGGGCTGTAAATATGCTTCATACTGCTTTCATCGCGGATCACAATACCTTTTTCGGCCATGATCTGCATTAGCTTCAAAGTAGAAGAGTACTGCACCGCACGCTTCTCTTCGTTGAGCTTATCATTCACAAACCGCACCGTCGACGGTCCGTGTTCCCATAGCACTTGCAGTATTTCCAGTTCTGATTTTGTAGGTTCCATCGTTAGTTTTTCAATCAACTTTTCAAAGGTAGGAAAAATTTCGTACGAAAAAATATTTAGATAAAAATCTTTGAAATTCATAATATCCCCTTTGTAACTGCAAAGCCCCCGCCGGAGCCATCCTGTCATATTTGTATCATCAATCACGAACAAAAATGACAAGCAAAATGAAAACTCCTAAAACATGGTTTATCACCGGGGCATCGAGAGGTTTTGGCCTGGAAATTACAAAAGCAGTGCTGGCAGAAGGCGATCAGGTGGTGGCTACGGTGAGAAGTAAAGCAGGTGATCTGGCCGCCCAGTTTGAAAATAATCCCAATTTGCTGGTAGTAACACTGGATGTTACCAACGAGGAACAAGCCAGGGACGCAGCACAAGCGGCTGTCGGTCATTTTGGTAAAATAGATATCTTGCTGAACAACGCAGGGTATGGTCTGCTTAGCGCGGTGGAAGAGGCGACGGCGCAGGAAGTAAGAAATAATTACGAAGCGAATGTGTTCGGTACCCTCAATGTCACCCGCGCGGTACTGCCGTTTATGCGTGAGCGTGGTGCGGGCCATGTGATCAACATTTCCTCCGTTGGCGGGCTGAGCGGCTATGTTGGCTGGGGCATTTATGGTTCAACTAAATTCGCTATCGAGGGCATCACCGAAGCCATGGCGCTGGAACTTGCTCCGCTGGGCATTCATGCAACGGTGGTGGCACCCGGATTCTTCCGCACCGACTTCCTCGATCATTCCTCGCTTACCCGCACTTCCAATATCATCGACGACTACGCGGATACCGTTGGCGCTATGCGCACGTTCGCGACGGAAGTGAATAAAAAACAACCCGGCGATCCCAAAAAACTGGCCCAGGCGCTCATCAGACTTGGTAATGCTGAAAATCCTCCTGTACATTTACCATTAGGTACCGACACACTCGAACGTTTCCGCGCCAAGACCGCCGCTTTCGAAAAAGAGATCGAAGAATGGTATGACGTCATCACCGGAACCGATCACGATGATGTGGCGGCGCAAAGAGAACTTGCCTAGCCCCTACGGGCGTTATGGAGATGCTTTGCTGCTGCGGGGCATCTCCAAATTCCTGAACAGTCAATTGCCGAAACCTATGCCCGACAAGACCCTTGACGCCAAAACCATCGACCTTCTCCGTGATCTGCCCGAGCTGATTCCGGTGATGCGCGATAGTTTCGAAGAATGGACGATCCGCACTTTCAATCGCGAGCAGCATGAATGCCGCAACTATCTTTCACCTAACAGGCGGGACTTTTATAAAATACTGCTGGTAACCGGCGGCGCAGGCGTTTTCACGATGGGCCTGAATACCTATTATATTGATGAGCCGACGATCTTGTTCATCCATCCAAACGACATTATTTCGTGGAAAAATCTGTCGGCGGACAGCGAAAACAATTTGTCGGCGGGTTATTACAGTCTTTTTAAAAAATCATTTATCCAAAACCATCCCCAACTGAAAGCGACGATCGACAAGTTCGGGCTGTTTGCGGAAAAAGAAAAAAGCGTGATCCGGCTCGCGGGCGCGGACGTGCCCGTGCTCACGCGCTTCTTCGCACGTATGCAGGAGGAAGAATTGCTCGGTGACGCATTCAACCAGGAAGCAATGGAGGCTTATTTGCAGCTGTTGATGGTCGAAAGCGCCCGAATCGCGAACTTCCCCAAACCCGATAATGTTTCGGAAGATTACGGGCATATTCACCGGTTTTTCGACCTTCTGGAAAAGGAGACGGCTCATATCAACATTGAAACGCCCATTCGCATTAAAACGGCCAAGGAATTTGCGGAAAGCCTCAGCATTCATCCCAACCACCTGAATGCCCTTTTGAAAAAACATACCGGCCAGAATGTGAGCACGCATATTCGCAACCGGCTGCTCGAAGAAACCAAAGTGTTGCTTATTCAAACGGATTGGGCATTGCAGGATATCGGTTACAGCGTCGGTTTTGCCGAGCAACCCAATTTCAACCTGTTTTTCAAAAAGAATACCGGGCTGACACCCGCCGAGTTCCGGCGCAACTACCGGACTATCTGAAAAAGAAACGGGTCGTGAAGTACAGTGCTCCACGACCCGTTTGTGTTGGTTTTTAATATTAAGCACCCAACGCCTTCCGCGCAAACTCCACGCATTTTGCAGTTTCCTTCAACGCGTCCGAGCCGGCAGGAATCTCATATTCGAGCTCTATCGTAGCCGGGAACTTGTATTTTTTCGCACGCATCATTTCCAGCACGGCCACTATCGGCGTATCGCCCTGGCCCCACACCACGTTGGCACCACCATGTTCCTTATTTTTACGGTCTTTCACGTGCATACTCACGATGTGATCATGCTTCGCTTCGAGCAACGGGAACGGATCGAAACCAGCTGCCACGTAATGCCCCATATCGAAGTTCATCGCATTGTATTTTGACTGGCCTAATGCAGTATCCCACCAGGTCGGTGTCTGCTGCGTGTGACCGTGGTAGCCGCAATACACCTTGTTTTTGGCCGCAATGTCGCCCAGGCGCTTCGTTTGTGCCGGATCGTTGGGCAGTTCCACATTCGCCTGATTAGCACCCAGTGCTTTGGCAGCGCGGAAGGCATAGTCCACTTCCGCATCCGTATTTTTCTCACCAAGCGCATTGGGTTTGAAACCATAAATGCTCACGCCGGCTGCATTGTACATTTTGCGAAGCTGCACGAATTTATCCATCGGCACGTTGGCACGCCACTCCGCAAGCTTTATCGCATATTCTTTCTGAGCGGCCTTTTGCTCATCGGTCATCTCCGGACGCTTGCCATCCGGGCCGGGGGCCATATTGGGGCGCGGCGGCGCTTCGGGTGCACCTGCGAACGACTCGCCCGTAGGTCCCATGAGCTCGATAGCGCTAATATTGGTTTCAATGCAGTATTTCAAAATATCCTCCGCGCTACCCGGGAGGCTCCGCCACGAATAGGTAATGGCCCCTACCTGCACGCCATTGAAAAGCGAATTGGGCTTACCGAGTCCTTTGATATACGCCGGCGCGCCGAAAATAGGTGTACGGGCCATCACGAAACCCGCCGCCGCAAGGGCCGATGTGCCCAGAAAACGGCGTCTTGAAATGTCCAGGTCTTCCATAAAGTCAGGTTGGT
>CAMLNK010000460.1 GCA_946481035.1 uncultured Dyadobacter sp.
CAGAAAATGCAGCGCAGCATATTCACTTCGTAAACCGCCGCGTATTTTTCTTCGCGGTACAGGTTTTCTTCACCTTTCACGCGCTCGGCAGCTACCATTGAAATCGCTTCCGCAGGACATGCTACCGCGCACAAACCGCAGGCTGTACATCTTTCACGACCTTCCGCGTCTCTTTTCAGGATATGTCTTCCACGGAAAACCGGTCCCAGGTACCGTTTCACTTCCGGGTATTGGATCGTTACTTTCTTCGCGAAAAAGTGCTTGATCGTAATCGCCAGACCTGTTGCAATGGCAGGCAGGTAGGCACGCTCGGCCAGCGTCATTTGTTTATTGCTTACTTGCTTTGAGCGATTTGTCAATTGCATGGCAATACGATTTTAATATTAATTCAACCACGCGGTGATCACTGGCTTCAAGAAAAGCACGGCAGCACCGGTGATAATGATGTTAAAAATAGCAAGAGGAATCAGCTTTTTCCAGCCCAGGTTCATCAATTGGTCGTAGCGGAAACGCGGGATCGTCCAGCGTACCCACATGTAGAAGAACACGAAGAACAATGCTTTCCCAAAGAATACAGCTGTTCCGATCAACGTCGCAATGTTGTGACCTGTTTCGGTACCCAGTGACTTCACCAGTTGCTCGTACACGAAGTCCATTCCGGGGTAGTTATAACCGCCGAAATAGAGCACGGAAATGATCGCTGAGGAAATGAACATGTTGATATACTCGGCAAACAGGTAGAAACCGAGTTTCATACTGCCATATTCGGTGTGGTAACCACCTACAAGCTCCGTTTCACACTCGGGAAGGTCGAAAGGAACACGGTTGCATTCCGCAAAAGAGCAGGTAATGAAAATGATAAAACCCAGCGGCTGGTAGAAGATATTCCAGTTCATACCATGCTGCTGTGCCACGATCTCGCCCAGTGAAAGCGAGCTGCTCATCATCAGGATCGCGATGAGCGAAAGGCCCATGGCTACCTCATAGCTAATGTTCTGTGAAGCCGCGCGGATCGCTCCGAGGAGTGAGAATTTGTTGTTGGAAGCCCAGCCACCAACCATGATACCATACACACCCAGCGCCACAACGCCGAAAACGTAAAGGATGCCGATGTTTGATTCCACACCCTGTAATGCTACTTCATGGCCGGCAATGCGGAATGTGCTGCCGAAAGGAATTACCGCGCTCGCCAGCAATGCCGTGAGCATGGCCAAACTCGGGCCTGCGATAAAGAGCCATTTGTTGGCTAATGCCGGGATGAAGTCTTCTTTGAAGAACATTTTACCGGCATCGGCAAGCGGCTGCAAAAGCCCGCCCCAACCGGCACGGTTAGGCCCGCTGCGGTCCTGGATGAAACCCGCTACTTTCCGCTCTGCCCATGTGGAATACATCGCGATGAGCAGGGTTAGCCCAAAGACGGCAACGATGGTTACGGTTTTAACAAGAAATTCTACTAAATCCATTTGAAAGCAATTTTATCCGGCTGCTTTGACTGATTCTTTTAATTATTGTTGGCCGCCAATGAACGGTGGTTGGCCTTATCGTTATTTTCGATGCTCTGGTGACGGATCGTTTCCTCGTCGGTCACGTACGGGCGCGAGTCGTCGATGTTTTTGAACTGCGATGCCGCCAGTTTCAATGCAAAATCAGGTTTTGCTACCAGGTCTTTACGGTATTTGTTGGCAGAAATCACCGAGCTGCGTTTCACTTTGGTAGGACCTTCCAATACCCAGTCGCTGGTGTTTTTCTTCTCAAAACGGCAGGTATTGCAAATGAAGTCCGTCACCTCGCCCCAGGTATTCTTGCGGGCTGTCACGCGGATCACTTCATCGCCGCGGTACCAAACGGTCGTTTTACCGCAGCATTTGTCGCAATCGCGGTGTGCGTCTTCGGGTTTCGAAAACCACACGCGGTTTTTGAAGCGGAATGTCTTGTCGGTCAATGCGCCTACCGGGCACACGTCGATCACGTTTCCGGAGAAGTCGTTGTCGATCGCTTTCTCGATGTACGTGCTGATTTCCGAAGCATCCCCGCGGTTCATTACACCGTGAACACGTTTGTTGGTAATCTGGTCGGCAGTGTACACGCAGCGGTAGCAAAGGATGCATCGCGTCATGTGCAGCTGCACGTACGGACCAATATCTATTTTATCAAAAGTCCTTCTTTCTTCCTCGTAGCGCGTTTTCACCGAACCGTGCTCGAATGCGAAATCCTGCAAATGACATTCACCGGCCTGGTCGCAAATAGGGCAGTCGAGCGGGTGATTGATCAGCAGGAATTCTACAATGCTCTTGCGGGTATCGAGTACGGCCTGGTTTGTGGTGTTTTCCACGATCATTCCGTCCTGAACCTGTGTAATGCAGGATGGTACCAGTTTTGGCATCGGGCGGGGGTCTTTGGCCGAACCAGCCGATACTTTCACCAGACAAGCGCGGCATTTACCACCGGAAGCCGTAAGCGGTTTATAGTAACACATCGCCGGCGGAACGAGGTGGCCCTGGCTGTCATCTGCCTCGGCAATTTTGCGCGCCGCCTGCATGATGGTAGTGCCCGGTTCTACTTCAACCTCGATGCCATCGAATGTAATTTTCAACAATTGGGGTTTAACTTCTTCCATGTCCAGTCAAGTACAATGTTCTGAGATCTATTACACCAGGGCCATTTCACCCATGTAAACCGCGCCCGGAGCCGTAGCTTCCTGCGGGTTGGTGATGTGCCACACAAATTCGTCGCGGAAATGGCGGATCGCGCTGGCTACGGGCCAGGCCGCTGCATCGCCGAGCGGACAAATGGTGTTACCTTCTATTTTCTTTGAAATATCTACGAGCAAATCGATGTCGTGCATGCTGCCGTGACCGTGCTCGATGCGGTGGAGGACTTTCTCCATCCAGCCGGTACCTTCGCGGCACGGGCTGCATTGTCCGCAGGATTCGTGGTGGTAAAAACGCGAGAAATTCCAGGTGTTGCGAACGATACAGGCTGTTTCGTCGAAAACAATAAATCCACCCGAACCGAGCATGGTACCCGTTGCGAAACCACCGTCGGAAAGCGATTCATACGTCATCAGGCGATCTTCTCCGGCTGCGGTTTTCATAATGAGGTTTGCAGGAAGAATGGGTACTGATGATCCACCGGCAACCAATGCTTTCAGATGGTGCCCTTTACGGATACCACCGCAATATTCATCCGAGTTCAAAAACTCTTCGACACTTACACCCAGCTCGATTTCGTAAACGCCAGGCTTCTGAATGTGGCCGGATGCAGAAATCAATTTGGTACCGGTACTTCTGCCGATCCCGATTTGTGCATAAGCATCGCCGCCATTGTTGATAATCCAAGGCATATTGGAGATCGACTCCACGTTGTTCACCACGGTAGGGCTTTGGTAAAGACCTTTCACCGCTGGGAATGGCGGCTTGTTTCTTGGGTTACCTCTTTTTCCTTCGAGTGACTCGAGCAATGCAGTTTCTTCACCGCAAATGTAAGCGCCGCCGCCCGGCTGCACCACCAGTTCAAGGTCATAGCCTGAGCCAAGGATATTTTTACCTAAAAACCCCTGTGCTTTCGCTTCTGCAATGGCTTTTTCCAGAATGCGGATCACGTACATGAGCTCACCGCGCACGTAGATGAACGATTTGTTGGCACCCAATGCGAAGCTGGAAATGATCATACCCTCGATCAACAGGTGAGGGATGCATTTCATCAGATGGTGGTCCTTGAAAGTACCCGGCTCCGATTCATCGGCATTACACACCAGGTAACGGGGAACGCCCTCGGGCTTGGCCAGGAAGCCCCATTTCATTCCCATCGGGAAACCAGCTCCACCTCTGCCGCGCACGCCTGATTTTTTCGCTTCTTCCACCACCTCTTCCGGGGTCATGGTTTTGATAGCTTTTTCAACGGCAGTATAGCCTCCCTGTTTGCGATAAACATCGAAGGTTTCAATACCGGGGACATTAATATGCTCCGTTAAAATTTTTCTAGCCATTTGAGGATAATATTTTCAGCTCCTGAAAGCTTATTTACTTAAATCTTCTATGATTTGGTCGACCTTCTCGTTGGTCAGGTTCATGTAGAACTGCTCGCGGATCTGGAAAACCGGTCCCCAGCCGCATGCGGCGAGGCATTCTACTTCTTTCAATGTAAACTTGCCGTCGGTAGTGGTTTCACCCGCTTCGATGCCCAGCTTTTTCTTCAAGTGCCCGTACACATCTTCACCGCCCATTAAGCAGCAAGGGCCTGTACGGCAATATTCGATCACGTGCTTGCCCACCGGGTCGAGGTGGTACATGGTGTAAAAGGTTGCTACCTCGTAAACCTCCACGGGTTCTATTTTCAGAATACCGGCCACGTAATCCATCACTTCGCTGCTCAGCCAGCCCCATTGTTCCTGGGCCACGTGCAAAACAGGCAAAAGAGCCGATTTTTGGCGGCCCTCCGGATAACGTGCGATAATTTCTTTTACTGTTTCAAGTCGTTCGGGTGTGAACGCAACCAGATTAGGTGATTCGGTCATTTCTAAATAGGTCTTTAACAAACTTTAAGCGTCCAGTTCACCTGCAATTACGTTGAGGCTACTCATCGTCAGGATCGCATCCGACAGTGATGAGCCTTTGCACATTTCAGGATATGCCTGATAGTAAATAAAGCTTGGCCTGCGGAAATGCAGACGGTACGGAGCCCTGCCGCCATCGCTGATCAGGTAGAAGCCCAGCTCGCCGTTTCCTCCTTCCACAGCATGGTACACTTCG
>CAMLNK010000461.1 GCA_946481035.1 uncultured Dyadobacter sp.
TTTTTCATCGATATTTAAGGCAAAACAAGTCCACGCCGCCGCCATGATCCACACAATTCATCTCTTCGCCGAGCTCGACGAGCACCTGATCACTTTACTCAAATCACTCACACCCGACGACTGGGAAAAGCCCACCGTTGCACGGCTATGGAAGGTCCGCGATGTGGCCGCACATTTGCTGGACGGCAACATCCGCGTGATCTCCATGTACCGCGATGGCCATTTCACCGCTCCCGACCGGGAGATCAACAGCTACGACGATTTGGTAGCCTATTTAAACCAGTTGAATGCGGATTGGGTAAAAGCCTCGAAACGAATGAGTCCTGCATTACTTACCGAATTCCTGGAAAGCACCGGAAGGCAGTACACGGCCATCATGCAACAGCAGGATCTCGAAGCCGACGCTATTTTCCCCGTCTCCTGGGCAGGCGAAACGGTTTCGAAAAACTGGTTCCATATCGCACGAGAATACACCGAAAAGTGGCATCACCAGCAACAAATTCGCGACGCAACAGGCAGGCCGGATGTGCAAAGCGGCATTATGACGCCCCGGCTGTTCCGCCCGCTCATCGAAACCTTCCTGCGTGGGCTCCCGCATACGTACAGGCACACACAGGCACCCGAAGGCACGGCCGTGCGCATAGGAATCGGCTTGGATGAGGTATTTGAATGGTTTTTGATTAAAACAGAAAATGGCTGGATCATCGATGAAACTTCCGAAAACGCCCCGGAAGCTTCGCTCACCCTCGATGCCGACACAGCCTGGAAGCTATTTACCAAAGCCATTAAACCGGATGAAGCTTTGGCAAAAGCACATTTAACCGGAAATAAAGAACTTGCAGGCATTACGTTAAACCTGATCGCGGTAATGGCCTGAAAACTAAAAACCTCCGCTGGATCGTCAGCAGAGGTTTATGCACTATTATTCCAAAATTCTAATAACCTTATTTCAAGCTTCCTGCAAGGCTTTCAGGCGAAACACCAGCCCGTCCATTTCGTCGGACGGCCGCAGCTGGCATGAAAGCCGGCTGTTACTGTCCGCATTGGGTAATGTATCCAGTGTGTCGAGCTCCTGATCGTTGGATTCCGGCAGATTCTCTTTGCCTTCGAGCACTTCTATATGGCAGGTGGCACACAGGGCCATTCCGCCGCAGGTGGCCTGAATATCGTATTCGTATGCTTTCAGGATTTCCATCAGGTTAAAGCCCATGTCGGTAGGTACTTCCAGCGCCTGACGCTCGCCTAAATCATTCTCTATGAATATATTGATCATGACTAAAATGGATTAACACCGTTAACGGTAGTGTATTTGAAACTCAATTTCTGATCGGGGTAAACGTACTTGAATGCGCTCTGCATCATGATGGCCGCTTCGTGAAAACCGCACAAAATCAGTTTCAGCTTACCCGGATAGGTGTTGATGTCGCCAATGGCGTAAATGCGTTCAACATTGGTCGAGTAATCGAATGTATCCACGATCACCGCGGATTTCTCGACGCCCAGATTCCAGTCGGCAATGGGGCCGAGCTTGGGGCTAAGGCCAAAAAGCGGGATGAAATCGTCGGTAGGAATGGTGGTGAGCGATTTATCATTGCCCAAAATGGATACTTCTTTGAGCACGCCATTACCTCCCAGCTTGTTCACCTGCGCTTGGAGAATAAGGTCGATCTTACCTTTTCCGGCCAGGTCGTACACTTTTTCGGCCGAGTCCGGCGCGCCGCGGAAGGTATCGCCCCGGTGCACGAGCGTAACGCGGGAAGCAATGTCGGCAAGGAAGATCGTCCAGTCGAGCGCTGAGTCGCCGCCGCCGGCCAGCACCACATTGCGGCCCCGGAACTGCTCTGGTTTTTTCACCATATAATGCACGCCCTTGCCTTCGAAATATTCGAGCTGCTCCACGGCAGGCTTACGCGGCTCGAAGCTGCCCAGACCCGCGGCGATCACCACCACCTGGCAATGCACATCGGTACCTTCGTTGGTACGGACAATGTAGCTGCCGTCGTCCTGCTTTTCGAGCACTTCTACCCTCCCACCCAATGTAAAGCCGGGTTTGAACTCCTCGATCTGCTTCATGAGGTTATTCACCAGGTCCTCTGCGATGATCGCCGGAGCGCCGGGAATATCGTAAATCGGTTTCTGGGGATAAATTTCGGCAAGCTGGCCTCCCACCACCGGCAGGGCGTCGATCAGGTGGCAGCGCATTTTGAGCAGCCCGGCTTCGAACACCGCGAAGAGCCCTACTGGCCCGGCACCGATAATGCAAATGTCTGTATGAATCATAATGTAATGTGAATGAGAATTTTGGAAAACTTTGATGTTCCAAAAGTAGGGGTCATTCACATCACACGCCAATCACAATTGGTTATCCGCTATAACCAAAAGTTATGGACTTAGCTTTCTGCAAGCATAAATTGGAGCATATCAGGCAGTATTTCGATCTCCACTTCAACAGGCGTCTCGATTTTCAGCCGCTCATCGTCGGCATGAGCGTCTTTTCCGTCCCAGAATACCGTCACTTTCTTTGCGCGGATGGTTGAAAAGCTGAATTCTTTATCCTCATCATTAATGCGACTAAGCAGAAACGACTCGAATTTGTTGCGGCTCTCCTCCGAAACCATCACCACGTCCAGCAGGCCGTCGCCGGGGTCAGCATCGCCCGCGAGCACCAGATTCGGCCCCATCGAGCGGATATTCATAATTTCAACCATAATATAGTTACCCGAATGCTCCACGCCGTCGGCCACGATCGTGCACGGGCGTGCCTCATAGGTCTGCACGATTTCGAGTAGTACCGCACGCGCCGCTTTGAGCTTTTCCTCGGCGGTATCGCCAATCTCGCTTTCTATTTTGCCCATTACTTTCATCAGCCGCGGGAAAATACCGTAACCGAACGCTTCCAGGAAGAAAAGGTCTTCGCCCACGCCGTGCACCCGGCCGATATCGAACGGTTTGAGCCGGTAGTGATGCCAATGCGGGATAATGTCCCGCGGGTGCCCCTCGATCTGCAATGCAGTGGCAATGTTGTTGGCCGTGCCGTGAGGCAGCAAGGCAAGCGGGTATTGCTTGTCGAGCCGTTTGCGCTTCATAAGCGCCTTGGCGGCCCGCCGTACGGTGCCATCGCCGCCGGCCACGATCAGGAAATCGGTCTCATTATCAAAAGCATCCCAGCCTTCCTCCTTCACAGAGGCATAGGTGCATTCGAAACCTTCCTTTTTAATGATTCTGAGCAGCTCTTTCTTTGAAAATTCATTGTCCCCGGCTGTCGGGTTGTGTAAAAGGGTCGTTTTTTTCATATCAGGATGTATAGCTTATCCTCGGTTTCATAAAAAACATACCAGGCATAATTTTATTAACAACCACCTGAAAACGCTATACGTTATGAAAATCCTGGTAACGAACGACGACGGAATATACAGCCCGGGCATTGCGGCGCTTGCCAAAATTGCCTCGCGGTTCGGGGAGGTGAAAATCGTGGCCCCCGACGTGGAACAATCCTCTATGGGCCACGCGATTACGGCTTCCAGGCCACTTTCCTATAAAAAATCACCGATTGAATTCGAAGGCATCGACGCCTACCGCGTAAATGGCACACCCGCCGACTGCGTGGCATTGGGGCAACACCTGTGGGACAAACCCGATGTGGTGCTTTCGGGAATCAACCTGGGGCCGAACCTGGGGAATGCGATGTGGCATTCGGGCACACTCGCCGCGGCCAAGCAGGCGGTACTGTTCGGCATCAAAGGCATTGCATTGAGCACGCCTACCGATGTGGAGCCGGATTTCGACCGGCTCGACCCATTTGTGGAAAAAGCACTGGACCTGCTTTTTAAGAACCCGCATTTAAATCTGGTGAATGTCAATTTCCCGCACAACCCGAAAGGCGTACGCTGGACGCGGCAATCGGTACGGCTCTACGACAACAAGATCGTCCCGGCGCTCGATCCCATGGGCCGGAAGCATTACTGGTTTACTGTTGTTCCGCTGGAACCCGCAGAGGAAGGAACCGACCGCTGGGCTATTGAAAACCACTTCGTTTCGATCACTCCGCTGCGCCTCGACCTGACCAACGAAGCAGAGCTCGTGAAGGCCCAGCTGGCATATCCGATCACATGAGTAGATGCGGCTGCAACGCATCTTTATAGTTGTATCTGCATAAGTGAAGAGATACTCACGTTCCTCTTTATTACCCCCATCCCGCGCCGGACCGGTGCGGGATTCTTTTTTTGTTAAAGTCTTTTGCAAATATATTAAGGGGTAGAATGGGTAAAATGCAGTCTTATCCCCAAGACAGACGTATTTTTATTAATTCCTGAATCCAAGAAATCAGTTTTTCCCCATCATGAAACAAACCAATATTGGCAACTATCGCTGGGTTATTTGCGCATTACTTTTCTTTGCAACCACCATCAACTACATCGACAGACAGATACTTGGATTACTAAAACCTACCCTCGAAACAGAGTTCAACTGGACTGAAAGCGACTATGCGAATATCGTAATGGTTTTCGCGGGCTGTTATGCAGCAGGTTATATCGTCTTCGGTAACATCATCGACAGGATCGGCTCCAAGATGGGTTATGCCGTATCGATCATTATATGGAGTATCGCCGCTGTGGCGCACGCGTTTGTCAAAAGCACTTTCGGCTTTGGTGCCGTACGCGCCGTGCTCGGGCTGGGCGAGGCGGGTAACTTTCCGGCGGCGGTAAAAGCCACTGCGGAATGGTTTCCCAAGCGCGAACGCGCACTTG
>CAMLNK010000462.1 GCA_946481035.1 uncultured Dyadobacter sp.
TAAGCGGTTGCAGGATAACAACTATTCGCTGAACTTAGGATCGGACTTTCGTTTTGTTTATATTCACTCTTTCAAACAGTAGAATTAATGCTATGCTGGAAGGATTATTTGATATCAAGAATGATCGCAGACTAAGCGTCTACCTGTACCGCGCCGGTTTCGGCATGTGGCTGATGTACCTCGTGCTGGGCGCGCCCGCGCTGCATGTGTACAAGCATTACCGGCAGGATTGCGGTATGCTCTGCTTCGTACTGATGATTTTCGGTTTCAGTGCTTCGATGGTGTATGACTATTTCCACCACCGCGACCAGTATGAAGTGAAGAAGAAGTGGCTGTTTATCAGCTACGTAATTTTGGCCGGGATTATCTATTTCGTCGAATTCAGAGGGCACGAAAACAGCATCAATCTCGACTGGCTGCTAGGCCTGCTTTAATCGGCAACCGACTGGGAGTTCTGCATCATCTCCCGCACTTTTCCGTAACTAAGATCCGGTAATGCCGCTACTTTCCCGATCACGATGATCGCCGGTGAAGCCATTTCAGCGACTTGCGAAAGCGGTATGATGTTCCCGATTTTACCCGTAACCACTTTCTGGTTTTCGAGCGTGCCGTTCTGGATAATGGAAATGGATTCGTCGAATTTGCCCAGCTCGGAGTAAATGGCTACGATTTCCTGCAATTTGTGAAGGCCCATTAAAATCACGACGGTGGCTGTCGATTGCGCGGCTAGCCGGACGTCGTTGGATAACGCGTGCTGCTTGGTGGTGCCGGTAATGACCCAGAAACTCTCGCTCATGCCGCGGGAAGTCAGCGGGATGCCTGCCAATGCAGGCGCCGCATAGCTGCTCGAAATGCCTGGAATTACCTCGGATTCAATGTTGTGTTCCGCTGCGAACAATATCTCCTCATACCCGCGACCGAATATGAACGAGTCGCCGCCTTTCAGCCGCACTACTTCGCCGTATTGACGCGCCTTTTCGACGATCAAATCGTTGATCTCGTCCTGGCCGCAGCTGGTTTTGCCAAAGCGTTTGCCGACGAGGATTTTGACGCAATCTTCCGGGCAGTAATCCAGTAATGAGGGATGGGCAAGGGAATCATACAACACAACCCGCGCTTTTTGCAAGGCCTTGATCCCTTTGAGGGTGATCAGGTCGGGATCGCCCGGGCCTGCACCGATAAGTGTCAGTTTCATGGTGAGTGAATGGTCGGCGGTCGATGGTCTATGGTCGATTTGCATTTCGACCATGGACCACAGACCATCGACCATGGTTATTAACTATCTTTTCCGAACGAAAGCTCTTGCAATGCAGGCTCTCCGGTTTCGACCAATTGCGCCTCGCGGGTTTCGCGAACGAAGTTCAGGAAGTGCTCTGAGGTGCTGATGAAATATTGTGCGAATGCTTCGCTCGGTTCGAATTTATTAATGCTGAATACCAAAGCTTTGAATGGGGTTTCAGCCTGATTTTCTACCGCGAACTCAGCAGGAACGTCATATTTAAACTCCTGGCCGAAATGCGTTTCGAAGTCGTTGATAATGCCGTATTGCGTATTGGTAGTCACGTCTTTCGACATCAGCAAGCCTTTCGCGCCGGTGATGAACACGTTGTATGCGTGGTAAATCGCATCCGCCCAAACACCCGATTGGAAAGATTCTTTCGCAAGGTTCAGCTTCTCCTGGCCTTCGATGATGGTCGTAGCCACGAGGTCAACGAGTACCGAAGCACATTCACCAACCCCGATTTCAGTTTTGAACAGTTCATCGTGATCCCAGTCGCGGTAGTCGTCGTCCTGTACGGTTGTGAGGTCCGCAAGCGGTTTCAGCAGCTGGAAGAAATAGTTTTTCGTCTGGCGGAGGTAGTATTGGTTGAAATACTCTCCGTCCATTGCATTTGCTTCATAATCGTTGAAAAGCAGGCGCAAAACTTCCGGTCCGCGTTTGGTAGGGACTTTGATCACCTTATCGCCGATCAAACCGATACCGTCGCCGGAGAAACCGCCGCCGAGCAATACCTGCAACGCCGGCAATACCAGTTTGCCATTTTTGATCGAGCTGCCGTGGAAACCGATATTGGCCGCATTGTGCTGGCCGCAACCGTTCATACAGCCGCTGATTTTGATTTTAATATCCTGATTATAAATCATTTCCGGGAACTCGTCGCGCATTACATCTTCGAGCACGCGGGTGATACCGTAGCTGCTCGAAATCGCGAGGTTACAAGTATCGGTTCCGGGGCAGGTGGTGATGTCCATCGTGCTGTCGAAGCCGGGAGCGGCAAGGCCGAGTTTCGCGAGTTCGTGGTAAATGGCCACGAGATCTTCGCCTTTCACAAAACGCAGGATATAGCCCTGGTTTACGGTCACACGAATATCGTCGGCAGCATATTGGCGTACCACATCGGCTAGGCTACGGGCGGTGTCGGAGTTCATATCACCCAGCAACACGCGCAGCTGCACGGCATACCAGCCTTTTTGTTTTTGCTCAAATGTATTGGTACGCAGCCATTGGGTGAAAATATCGAGCTTGTCGGCGTCGATGCTTTCCGCTGCGATTTTCAGGATTTCCGCTTCGGACAATGCAGTGCGCGGTGCGTGGTTGATCGCCTCGTACTCATTGGTACCAAAAAGATCTTCCGGAATCTGGAATACTTTATTTCTAACTGCTTTGCGCTCTTCCTCCACTTTCTCCATCATGCCTTCGAGGCCGAGGTCGTTCAAAAGGAACTTCATACGCGCCTTATGACGGCGTACGCGCTCGCCATAGCGGTCGAACACGCGAAGCATAGCTTCAATGAACGGGATAACCTTATCTTCTTCCAGGAATTCAAATGCAGTCTGTGCAGAGAATGGCTGTGCGCCAAGGCCGCCACCGATCAGCACTTTGAAACCGCGAACTGTTTCGCCTGCTTCATTCTGACCCATTTTCGCGATCAGACCCACGTCGTGGATGAATGCCAATGCTGAATCTTTTTCAGAAGAAGAAACCGCGATTTTAAATTTCCGGCCCATATCCTGGTTAATCGGGTTACGGAGGAAATAAGAGAAGATCGAATGGGTGATCGGCGTCACGTCGAACGGCTCATCCGGATCGATACCCGCGACAGACGACGCCGTAACGTTACGGATGGTATTACCACAAGCTTCTTTCAACGTAATGCCCGCATCTTCCAGGTCGGCCCATAATTGCGGCGAGTCCGAAAGTTTTACAAAGTGCAGCTGGATGTCCTGGCGCGTGGTCGCGTGCAGGTTACCGGTTGCATATTTGTCGGAAGTATCGGCAATACGGACGAGCTGATCAGCTGTAATGCGGCCGTAAGGCAATTTGATGCGGATCATCTGCACGCCGGGCTGACGCTGACCATACACACCGCGTGTAAGGCGGAATTTACGGAACGCCTCTTCCGGCGTCTCACCGGAGTTGAATGCACCGATCTTTTGTTGCAGGTCAATGATATCGCGCTTCGCAACGGCGGATACTTTGTCAGAAATGATTAAATCGCTCATGATGATATTCTAATCGTCTATCGGGATAGTATATTTTTATTCAATAGTGTGGTAATTGTCACCCTGAGCGGAGTCGAAGGGTATTTTGCGATGACGCACCTGGCTTCGACTTCGCTCAGCCTGACATTACTCGATCATACAAGCCCCAACCGTCACATTGGACGTTTCGTCGATCAGGATCGCTGCGCCGTTTGCGCGGTTCTTCTGATAAGGGTCGTATGCGATGGGTTGGGCTGTCCTGAGCACGATTCTTGCTACGTCGTTCAGTTTCAGGGCCTCTACCTCATCCAGTTTTTCATAAGAGTTGATGTCGATCTGATATTCGATGCCACGGACCGAGCAGCGTGAACGTGCTGTACCGTGCTGTAAAACGTATTTGTTACCTGGTTTCAACGTCTTCTTATCATCCATCCAACACACCAGTGCTTCGATATCCTGGCTCACGATCGGTGAGTTGTCTACGGTTACGATTGTATCACCGCGGCTGATATCGATATCGTCTTCGAGTAATATCGTTACAGATTCAAGAACAGAGGCTTGCGCTATTTCGTTTCCGCCAAATTCGATTTTAGCGATTTTAGACTCTCTTTCAGAAGGCAATACCTTAATAGCGTCGCCTTTTTTGAAAGTACCGCTTTGCACTCGACCGGCATAACCGCGGTAATCGTGCAGCTCGTCGGTCTGAGGGCGGATCACATATTGTACCGCGAAACGGCCGTCTTCCTGGTTTTGGTCTTTTAGTACATTCACATTTTCCAGTACCGAAAGCAAAGTTTCCCCCGTGTACCAGGTCATGCTTTCCGAACGGTCTACGATGTTATCGCCATTCAATGCGCTTACCGGAATGATCGTCAGGTCTTTAATGGAAAGTTTCTCAGCCAGTTCTTTATAGCTTTTGGCAATTTGAAGGAATGCATCCTCAGAATTCCCTACCAAATCCATTTTGTTCACCGCCACGATCACGTGCGGAATACCCAGCATGGAAGCGATCAGCGAGTGACGACGGGTTTGTTCCACCACGCCATGACGTGCGTCAACAAGGATAATGGCGAGGTCCGCATTGGAAGCACCCGTCACCATGTTACGGGTATACTGAATGTGCCCCGGCGCATCGATGCTGATGAACTTGCGGTTCGGCGTCTGGAAATATTTGTAAGCCACATCGATAGTAATGCCCTGCTCGCGCTCCGAACGAAGACCGTCCGTCAGCAGTGCAAGGTCAATTTCACCGGCATTGCGGGTT
>CAMLNK010000463.1 GCA_946481035.1 uncultured Dyadobacter sp.
TACTGGATTTGAACGAGCAGGCATTGAACGACGAGTTCGTCGGTAATGCGGAACGCGAGGAGCTTATCGGCGTGGATGTTACCGATGAGCAGCTTGTTGCGCAGGCAGTGGCGCGCGTGGCGGAACGGTTTGGCAAGATCGATATCCTGATCAACTGCGCGGGGATTACGGGCGCTACCAATGTTAAAAGTCACGAGGTCGATACCGCCAATTTGCAGAAAGTGTTCAATATCAATTTTATGGCCAGCTTTTATATGGCGAAAGCAGTGCTTCCTTATATGCTGCAAGCGAATTACGGGCGGATTTTACACGTTGCATCTATTGCCGGAAAAGAAGGAAATGCGGGTATGCTGGCCTATTCGGCCTCGAAAGCGGCCGTGATTGGAATGGCCAAAGTGCAGGGGAAGGAATACGCCGAGACAGGCATTACCGTCAATGCATTGGCGCCGGCGGTGATCCGGACGCCGCTGGTGGACGCGATGCCGGAAGCGCAGGTGAAATACATGACCGACAAGATCCCCATGAAACGCTGCGGCACACTCGAAGAAGCCGCTAACATGGCTGCATTCATTGTTTCCCCGGAAAATAGCTTTACCACCGGCTTCACGTTTGATCTTTCGGGGGGTAGGGCGACGTATTAGCGGTCAGCCGTCGGCGGTCAAAAACTCGTTACCATGCATATCAACTTCCTTAGCCCCATTGAAGGGGACGTCCTCCATGCCTTTGACGGCGTTTTGGCGGAGGACAAATTGAAAATTACCGTAACAATTGCGGCGCCGGAAGACGCCGAAATAGTGGTGAATGGCGTCCCGACCACGCGCGTGGACGACCATTTCGAGGCGCAAGTGTTTTTGGAAGGGTACGAAAACAAACTGGAAGCGGTGAACGTGAAGACAGGTGAAAAAATCGCCATCAGCGTCTTCCTGCTCAAAAATTTCGCCGGGCATTACAGGCTGTCGATTGATGACAATATCTGGTTTTTGCGTGATATTCAGCAAAATAAGGACCGGTATGTATCGCTTTTCGACAATCCCTATCTCGGTTTTTTGAGGCAGATCAATGCCGAATATGGTACCAAAATCCACTTGAACTTGTTTTACCAGACCGAGGGTTTCAACCTCTCCGATTTTACGGATCAATATAAAGGCGAATGGAAGGCCAATGCCGACTGGCTTCGGCTGAGCTTCCATGCATTGCAGGAGTTCCCTGACATGCCGTATGTGCATGCAGGTTATGATGAAGTGAAACGCGATTGCGACCTCATTATGGGCGAAATTCGTCGGTTTGCCGGGGAAGAGGTCATGCATTCCGTTACCACGATCCACTGGGGCGAGGCCACTGTCGCGGGCTCGCGTGCGATGCGCGACGCGGGTTATGTGGGGCAGGTGGGGTATTTCAATGTGGATGACAACCTGCCTTCGGCGTCGTATTACCTCACCGCGCCGCAGCGGAGGCATCTTAAAAAGCGTTTTGTGTGGCGCGATACCGCCGAGGACATCACTTTTGTACGCGCCGGCATTGTGATCGACACTAAAAAGCTGGAAGACATTCGGCCACACCTCGATTCGCACGAAAAGAACGGCCACAAGCCGCCCTACCTCGATTTGCTGGTGCATGAGCAGTATTTCTACCCGTTTTATTTCAACTACCAGCCTGATTTCCGCGAGAAGATCCGCGCTGCCGTGCAATGGGCGAAGGAGAATGGCTACACGCCGCAGTTTCTGAGCGAATCTATTTCAAATGCATAACCCGCCGCTCCGATGAACCACGATCGCAGAGATTTTATTAAAATAACCGGCCTCGGCATGGCTTCCGCGGCATTACCATCAGCTGCTACCGGCCTCCCGCGGGTACGCGCAACTCCGCCGCAGCAGTTCAATATGTGCAATTATGCGGCCCCGAAAATTGAAACCGTTCGCATTGGCTTTATCGGGCTGGGTAACCGGGGAATGGCGGCGGTGGATCGCGTTAATAAGATCGCCGGCGTGGAAATCAGGGCAGTTTGTGATTTGCGGGAAGCGAAGGTGAACGAGGCTATTCAGTTGGTGGCCGGTAACGGGCATAAGCCGCAGGGATACCATTCAAATGCGGATGCCTGGAAAAAGCTGTGCGAGCGCGGCGACCTCGACCTGGTGTACATCGTAACGCCATGGGCATTGCATACGCCGATGGCCGTGTTCTCCATGAACCATGGCAAGCATGTGTGTGTGGAAGTACCCGCGGCCAAGACGATCGATGAATGCTGGGAGCTCGTCGAAACTTCGGAAAAGACCCGGAAGCATTGCATGATGACCGAAAACTGTTGTTATGACTTTTCGGAGCTGCTCACCCTGAACCTTGCCCGACAAGGCTTTTTCGGCGAAATCACCCATGCAGAAGGCGCCTACATTCATAATTTGCAAGAATATGTATTTGATAAAGAGCGGTTTTACCAAATGTGGGAGCTGAAAGAGCTATCGCAGCGGACTGGTAATCTCTATCCGACGCACGGCCTCGGGCCGATTTGCCAGGTGATGAATATCAACCGCGGCGATGCGATGGATTACCTGGTATCGATGTCGAATAACGATTTTGTGATGGCGGATACCGCCAAACGGCTGGCTGCCGACGACGCGGATTTCAAACCGTTTGTGGGGAAGCCTTATAATGGAATGATGAACACGTCGACGATCCGCACGAAAAAGGGCAAAACGATCATGGTGCAATTCGACGTGGCGTCGCCGCGGCCCTACTCCCGCATCCAGCTCGTGAGCGGTACCCAAGGTGTCGCATTGAAATACCCCGAACCGGCGCGCATTGCCAAAGGGCATGAATGGCTTTCACCGGAAGAATACAAAGCGCTCGAAACCGCACATACACCGCCCATTGTGAAGAAAATAGGGGAGATAGCCAAACAAGTCGGCGGACACGGAGGTATGGATTTCCTTATGGACTGGCGCACCATAGATTGCCTGCGCAACGGCCTGCCGCTCGACCAGGACGTGTACGATGCTGCATTATGGAGCTCCATCGGCCCGCTCAGCGAATGGTCGGTAGCGCACCGTTCCAACTCCATCGACGTCCCCGATTTCACCCGCGGCAGCTGGAAAAGCAATGCGCCAATCGATATTTCCATGAAAAAAGGCGGAACGACCGGCGTAAGGCTCTGAAATCAGGATTGTTTTTCCAACTCGATAAAATCCTGGCGCGCGGGTGTAAAGCAATCGATCACGCGACATTGCGTATGCGCGATCGCGGAATGCGCCGCGTGCGGCGGAATATGGGCCGTCATGCCCGGCGTGAGCAGCATCGTCTCTCCGTCGACCGTAAATTCGAGCTCTCCTTCCAGCACATGGCACCATTGCTCATGGAAATGGCTATGCTCCGGCAGCACCGTGCCCGCATCGATCGTGAAATGCCCGAACGTCTGCTGCTCGGAATGCCCCAGCGTGCCATAAATACCGTCCCAGATTTTGACTATTTTATTGGTTTTGAAATTGACGAAAGGCATTGTGTTAGTTGGTTAATGCGATTTACTGGCGCAAATTTAGCCATATTAGCAACACAATGCCGATCGTCGGACTGTACAGTCGGGTTATCGTTCTTTACAGGCTCGGATTACCATTCGTTTTAACCAGTATAAACGGGTCCGAATTTTTAAGAACACTATCCTTCCGGATAAAAGAATCCAGACTGTCTAATGACAACGTCAGGTTAGCCATGCGCTTCAACTGGTCCTCACTTACATTCGCGACCTGACCCAGCCAACCACTGCCCGGATCGAGGCAATAAGTAAGCAACTCGCCGGTAGGGTGGTAGTTTAGAATAAACCTTCCATTTGCCCGGGATATAACTTCGTAATATTCGTCGGTTTTGTCGGACAATGCATAAAATTGATGCAATTCCATCAACGCCTGGCTACGCTGTTCCTCGCGTGATCCTTCGGGGTGCATGTAGCGGGTTGCAACGGCTGGCTCGGGTTTGTCGAAACAAGATGTTAACATCAGGGTTATCCAAATTACGACTAGCGCTGAATGTTTTGTATTCATATCTCTATTTGATATATACGAGGTGGGTGTAGGAACCATAAAGATTGTTGTACAAATTGTTCCATGTAGTGGAGTTATCTCCACCATGAGCATTGATAATAGCGTTGTATGATCCCACGGGATCTGCAGTGGAATTATAGAATGCACCACTGTTTGCCTTGTTGAACATTTCATTTACGATATCATCGAAGCTCGGCATTTTCCTGAAAGGTCCGATGCCCCATTTGGTTTCCTTCTCCATCCAGACGCGGGCCGACATGTTATTGTGTAAGTCCATAGCTGACTTGATGTTGTGTATCTGGTTGTTTCCTGTCAGCTCTTTTTCATGAGCCGAAGTGCCATCCTGGGTAAAATCGATGGCCTGATTTTCACTCGCTGGTGATCCCTTCAGAATATAGCGAATAGTGAGAGCATTCCAGCTGGCATGCTTCCATGCGTTGTTTTTCTGGTCGTCGAGGTTTGTTCCAAAAATAGGCGTTTCCAGGTTGCTAACATCCTGTGCGGCGGCAATATAATGCTGTGCGTACCCTGGATTTCCAAGAAGCACCAGTGATTCGGCATCGGTCATAGTTCCTGGTGACCCACCTTGAGTACGTCCGCGACCGATATCAAACCGACCTATTTCAAGTTCTGACAGGATGTCATTCTTCAACAAAACATTATAAAAATCGTATACGATGGAAATTTTGTCTAGCGTCTGTTGT
>CAMLNK010000464.1 GCA_946481035.1 uncultured Dyadobacter sp.
ACCACGGTTTCCATCATCATATATTTCTTGCCCGTTTCGCGGGTTGCTTTCACGATCTCGATGCAGTCCTCTACGCTCGTAGCCATCGGTACGGTACATGCCACGTGCTTCCCCGCGCGGAGGGCTTTCAATGTCTGCTCAGCGTGGTTGGGGATCGGGGAGTTGATGTGCACTGCGTCGATGTTAGGGTCTTTCAGCAGTTCGTCGTAATCGGTATAGCGTACTTCAATGCCGTACTGGTCACCGGTTTCATTCAGTTTCGATTCGGTACGCTGGCAAATTGCGTACATATTGGCATTGGGATGTTGCTGGTAAATGGGAATAAACTCGGCGCCGAAGCCTAATCCGATAATGGCAACATTAATTTTCTTAGACATATTGATTAACAGGTTAATGATTCAGTAGATCAGCGGCTTAGCTCAGGCCGCCCGCCGGATTGGCCGGTGTTTCAAGATAAGTTGGTGTGGATAGTAATCGACAATACAATTTTAAAGCAAAATAGTGCTAAAAACTTTTCAGGTTTTGATTAGTACTGTGCGTATTTTGATCTGTTTTTAAGCTAATATCGGTTTTGGTGCAAAAAATAGCTAGAAAAAGCTTTCGAAAACGCCGATTTTGCGATAATGGAGGCATTTTCTTTACCAAAATTCTCAATAAGCATGCTTCGTCCGCGTACGTATGCCCGCGAGAAGCTGAAAGATCCGTTGTGAAGTGCCGAAATGAAAATTTTGAATCGCGGACCATTGACCCAAAGGACTTTACAGATCATTGATTTTTTCACGTCCCGGGAGGAAGTTTGTAGTGTCCCAAATTTCCCTAAATTGCTCTTTATATTTTACAGAGCCCCGGTATAACCCATTAATAACCTACCTCATGTTCTTAAGAAGAGATTTCATAAAAGCGGGTGCATTGGCAGTCGCCGGTATGGCCATACCCAAATGGTCTTTTGCCAAAAGTGCCGATTTTCCGGTAGTCCGCATACCGGCTGACAAGCGTAGTTTCACAAGCCCGGCCGTGGAAGCGACCATCGCCCGAATGAAGAAGGTGATCAAAGACCCCGAGCTGGCCTGGCTTTTCGAAAACTGCTTTCCGAATACGATCGATACCACCGTACACTATAATCCGGTAGACGGGAAACCCGACACTTTCGTGATCACCGGCGACATCGATGCCATGTGGCTCCGCGACAGCACGGCGCAGGTTTGGCCTTACCTGCCGTTGCTGAAAGAAGATCCGAAATTGAAAGATATGGTCGCCGGGCTTATCAACCGCCAGACCAAATGCATCCTGATCGACCCGTACGCGAATGCATTTTACGACCGCCCGAAGGAGAGTGAGTGGAGCAAGGACCAGACCAAGATGAACCCGATGCTCCATGAGCGCAAATGGGAGCTCGATTCGCTTTGCTACACGGTCCGTTTGGCATACAACTACTGGAAAACCACCGGCGACACCAAGCCATTCGACGCCGATTGGTTGAAGGCCATGGAGCTGGTGCTGCAAACTTGCAAGGAGCAGCAGCGGAAGGATGGGCCGGGGCCTTACAAGTTCGGCCGCGTTACGTCCTGGTCTACCGATACCGTTCCGGGCAATGGCTACGGCAACCCGATCAAACCGGTAGGGCTCATCGCCAGCACATTCCGGCCGTCGGATGACGCGACGATTTTCCCCTACTTCATTCCTTCGAACTTCTTCGCCGTAGTTTCATTCCGCGAAGTAGCCGAATTGCTGGAAAAAGCGTCGGCTACGAAAAATGCAAAGCTGGCAGCTGACTTCAGGGCGTTGGCGGCGGAGGTGGAAGCTGCATTGAAAAAGCACGCGGTGATAAATCATACGGAATTCGGGAAAATCTATGCGTTCGAGGCAGACGGTTTTGGAAACCATGTGATGATGGACGATGCGGGCATTCCGGGGCTCATCAGCCTGCCGTACCTCAACGCCGTTTCGGTTAAAGACCCGATTTACATCAATACCCGTAAATATGTACTGAGTGATTCCAATCCGTATTTCTTCAAAGGAAAAGCCGGCGAAGGGCTGGGCAGTCCGCACACGTTGGTGAACCAGGTCTGGCCGATGGGTATCATCGCGCGGGCGATTACCTCTACCAGCGACAAGGAGATCGAAGCGCAGCTGAAACTGCTCAAAACGACCCATAACCACACCGGTTTTATGCACGAATCGTTCGATAAGGATGATGATTCGAAATTTACGCGGAAATGGTTTGCGTGGGTAAATACGCTTTTCGGCGAGCTGATCCTTAAACTTGAAAAAGAACGCCCGCACCTGCTGGCGAAGGTATATTAAGCAAAAAGCATTGGTACCATTCTGAAATGCCTCCCGGACTATAAACCGGGGGGCATTTATGCTATGCCGGACTACCAGCATTCTTCCAAACCGGACGCAGTCCTGCGCCGGCCGGTCGACTACATTTGGTTTGAAAACAATGCTGTTATGCAAACCGAAACCATCCGCAACGACTGGACGCTCGAC
This sequence comes from uncultured Dyadobacter sp., assembly GCA_946481035.1. The sequence continues at coordinate 2,491 of CAMLNK010000464.1, forward strand.
GAGATCGAAGCCATTTACAACCGCCCCTTACTGCAACTGATCTACGATGCGGCGACCGTGCACCGGCAATGGCACGATCCGGAGCGCATTCAGGTATGTACATTGTTGTCCATCAAAACCGGCGGCTGCCCCGAAGACTGTGCCTATTGCGGGCAGGCGGCCCGCTACCAGACCGGCATTAATGTAAAAGCATTGATGAAAAAGGACGACGTGGTGGCCATCGCCCGCCGCGCCCGCGAGGGTGGTTCGAGCCGCTTCTGCATGGCCGCGGCCTGGCGTGAAGTGAAGGATAACCGCGATTTCGATCGCGTGCTCGATATGGTCACAGAGGTAGCCGGGCTAGGCCTCGAAGTATGCTGTACCCTCGGCATGCTCACCGAAACCCAGGCCGAAAAGCTCAAAGCCGCCGGCCTCTACGCCTACAACCACAACCTCGATTCGTCGGCCGAATATTACGAGCAAATCATCACCACCCGCACCTACGACGACCGCCTGCATACCGTCGACCACGTGCGTAAAGCGGGTATATCCGTGTGCTGCGGGGGCATTATCGGCCTTGGAGAAACCCGTGAAAATCGCATTCAAATGCTCCACACGTTATCTACCATGCCGGAGCATCCGGAATCCGTACCTGTAAACGCCCTTGCCCGCGTGCAAGGGACGCCGCTGGGTGACATGAAAAAGGTGGACACCTGGGAAATGGTCCGCATGATCGCTACCGCGCGCATCCTGATGCCGAAAGCGATGGTCCGCCTCAGCGCCGGCCGCATGGAAATGAGCGAATACGAGCAGGCATTCTGCTTTATGGCCGGGGCAAATTCTATTTTTACGAATGAGAACGGGGAATTGCTCGTCACGCCGAATCCGGGGCTGAGTCAGGACCGGGAGATGATGGAGGTTTTGGGGTTGAAGGCTTTGGTTAGGGAGGAGGTGAACGCTTAGCAATGTCGCCGTTACTGGCATCGAGCTTCGCAATCAATGTCGCCAAACGAAGTTGATTGACGATGTGCTCACGCATTTCAGGCGTAACGCGCGTGAGGTTTTCGCTAAACAGGTAGGTCTCAATTAAGGTGTTGAGGGACTCGATCATTTCGCTGCCGCTGTCTTTTTGGAAGAAGTCTTTGATTATTTCTCGTTGGTAGCTTGCCTTGTCGTTGAGTGTGGTAGCACTAGCGGTTGAAGTTTCAAGTGTGTCCATAGTTTTGAAAGTTTAGGTGGTGGTTTTGTGCAATTTTCCAACAAGCGCATTCCAAAAAAATTACTTGGGAGAATATTTGATCAAAGTTTGCACTTCTATTTCTCCGTACTCGGAAAGGATTTCTTTCATTCTCGCTTGTGAAATGCCTCTTTTATAAGTGAAGTCTCTCCAAGCGTAGGTCAATTTTCCTTTCTTTACTTCGGCTGGAAGTGATGGGTAGATATTCGTCAGCCACCACTGAAAAGCCTCCTCCATGGAAGCGAATGTCTTCATCGAGACAAAGATAGCAATTTGTGTAGGTTTCCAACAAGGGAGCTCGCTCTTATTTACACATGAGCTAAGACGATGTCAGCAGGAATGTCGAGTTTCTCCCTAATCACTTTCAATAATGAAGCATCGGGCTTGTGATCTTCCCAGATGATCAGTTCCAGCTCCTTTTGCGATATTCCCAGGGTTTGAGCAAGGTCTTTACCTTCACGCTTCATTTCATACATTCGGCGTTCAATAAATTCTTCGAATGTAGAAGGCTCGGGGATGGGGTAAGCGTTCTTCTCATACGCCATTAGCGCCTCAGCCATTGCTCGGATATGTAGCTTCTCGTCAGCAGTAACGTTAGCTTCTCCTTTTTTCATCAATGCCCCTGCGAGCTCGATCAAAACGGCATGTTCATCGTCGTTGGTGACAGTGTAAGTCGGTTTTAAGTCTTTCATAGTGATCGAACGTTAATCTTATCATACTGTTGGTGCGTCCCGATAAATCTGATGTAAACGGTACGGATATCGAAATGGATTCGCGTTATAAGTCGGTACTTGTTGCCTCGGATGTTGAAAACATACAGACCGTTGCCTACCGAATCCACCGAGTTGAAGCTTCGCTTGACGTCGTGAAATGTGGAAAAGCTTGCATCCTCTGTCGTTTTAAACCAGTCAACCAGCGCCTCTTTCGAATCAGGGTATTTATCAAAAAATTTACGGAGGGTTGAATAACTAAATATAACCATAATGTGTGATGAAGTGTTAACAAAAATCCCTGATAAAACTAAGT